>JBGPJS010000130.1:0-9110 GCA_041485505.1 Gemmatimonadota bacterium
ATTGAACCGCCTGTTCACTGTTTGCTGTTTGCGGTTGACGCTTTACGGTTGGCCGGTGTGGGGAAAGAATGAGGCTGGGCACCGAGACGGTCGAGGGGCTGCTGACCGAAGCACGGGCCCGCACCGATGCGCTGCTGGTGGCGTGGGCGGAACGGATGCTCGCGCTGGTGGGTGGTGCCGATGGGGCGGCGCTCGCCTACGCGCTCCAGACTCCGGGCAAGCGGGTCCGCGCCGCTCTGGTCATGGCCTCCTACCGCGCGGTGGGTGGTGTCTCACCCGCGATCGCGGGCGTTGCGGCAGCGGTGGAGACGGTCCACACCTACTCCCTGGTCCACGACGATCTCCCCTGCATGGATAACGACGACCTGCGCCGGGGCCGTCCCACCACCCACCGAGCCTTTGATGTTCCCACGGCCACCCGCGCGGGGTTCCTTCTCGTCCCGGTGGCGGGGCTGGTCCTCGCCCAGGCGACTCGCGATCTGGTGCTCGCTCCCAGGGTGCTGGGCCGGATGGCGGTGGAGCTGTTCGAGGCCGGCGGCGCCGAGGGAATGGTCGGAGGGCAGTGGCTCGATCTGGAGGCCGAGCGGCGGAGGCTGAATATCGGCGAGCTGACCACCGTGCACCGGGGCAAGACCGGCGCCCTCATCCGGTCGGCTTGTGCCCTGGGCGGTATCGCGGCGGAGGCTCCGGAACGGGAAATCGCCGGTCTGGCCGCCTTCGGCGAGGAGATCGGCCTGGCCTTCCAGGTCGCGGACGACGTCCTCGACGCCACCGGCACTAGCGCTCAGCTCGGGAAGACGGCCGGGCGCGACGCGGCACTGGCCAAGTCCACCTTTGTCGCCCTGCTCGGTGTGGACGCGGCGCGACGGGAGGCAGCCCGGCTGGCCGAGCGGGCGGTGGGCCATCTTCGGGGAGCCGGGGTCGCGTCGAGAGCGCTGGAATCACTGGCTCAGTATATTGTTACGCGAGAGTCGTGAGGTGGCGTGTGGGGTGTAGGGTGTAGGGTTCGCGGCCGCCGCGAGTATCCCTCCGCAACTGCACCCACCCGCCACACCCTACACCCCATACCCTACACCTGCACAGCCCTGATGACCCTGCTCGCCACCATCCACGGCCCCGACGACCTCAAGCGACTGAGCCGTGACCAGCTCCCCGGGCTTGCCCAGGAGATTCGGGAGCGGCTAATCGAGTGCTGCTCGGTCACCGGCGGACACATCGGGGCGAGCCTGGGCTGCGTCGAACTGAGCCTTGCGCTGCTCTACGAATTCGATTCCCCTCGCGACAAGGTCGTCTGGGATGTGGGGCACCAGGCTTATGCCTGGAAGCTCCTCACCGGGCGGGACGAGCGGTTCCCCTCTCTTCGCCAGACCGGCGGCATTTCCGGGTTCCTCAAGCGCGGTGAGAGCCCGCACGATCAGTTCGGCGCGGGACACGCCGGCACCGCCATGTCGGCGGCGCTGGGCATGGCCACCGCACGCGATCTGAAAGGGGAGCACCACAAGGTGATCGCCGTCGTGGGGGACGGTGCCCTGACCTGCGGGCTCAGCTATGAGGGGATGAACAATGCCGGCCACTCCGGCCGGGACATCATCCTGATCGTCAACGACAATGGGATGTCGATCTCCCCCAACGTCGGCGCCATCAGCAAGATGCTCGGCGGCATCGTGGCCCGGCCGATCACCAACCGGTTCCGCGAGCACATCAAGCACCTAACGGTGAAGCTATCGCACGTCTTCGGTGAAGGGGTGGTGGAATTCGCCAAGAACCTGGAAGAAAGTGCCAAGAACCTGTTCTCGGAAGGCATGCTGTTTGAGGAGCTGGGCTTCCGATATTTCGGGCCCATCGACGGGCACGACCTCCCCAAGCTGATCGACACCCTTCACTTCGTGAAGAACCTCACCGGCCCCCGGGTCATCCACGTGCTGACCGAGAAGGGGAAAGGGTTTGCGTTTGCCGAGTCCAACCGGGAAAAATGGCACGGGCTCGCGGCCTACGATCTGGAAACCGGCGAACCCCGCAAGAAGGCCAGCGGGCCGCCGACCTGGACCCAGATCTTCGGCGAGGCCATCACGGCCCTGGCGGCCGACCATCCGGAGATGGTGGTGATCACGGCCGCGATGCCCTCCGGCACCGGGACCAACATCTTTCAAAGGAAATGGCCGGCCCGGTTCTTCGATGTGGGGATCGCCGAAGGCCACGCGGTGACCTTTGCGGGCGGCCTCGCGACCCAGGGCATCCGTCCGGTCGCCGCCATCTACAGCACCTTCTTGCAGCGGGCCTACGACAACATCATCCACGACATCGCGGTGCAGGAGTTACCCGTGATCTTCTGCATGGACCGCGCGGGGCTGGTGGGCGAGGATGGACAGACCCACATGGGGCTGTACGACATCGCCTACATGCTGGCGGTGCCGGGAATGACAGTCACCGCCCCGAAGGACGGGGATGAGCTGATCGGTCTGCTCAAGGCCGCCCTCAAGTACACTGGAGGACCCTTCTGCACCCGCTATCCACGGGACAAGGCCCCGGCCGATCCTCACCCGGTGGCCGAAGTCGAGCCGGTTCCCTATGGCAGCTGGGAAGTGCTGCGCCAGGGCCATGACCTGGCGATCCTGGCCGTGGGCACGATGGTGCTGCCCAGCGTCGCCGCCGCGACGCAGTTGGCGGCGGAGGGCGTGGACTGCGCCGTGGTCAATTGCCGTTTCCTCAAACCGATGGATGGAGGGCTGCTCGAGGTGCTGACCCAACAGCACCGCACCCTGGTGACGGTGGAGGAGGGGACCATCGTCAACGGCTTCGGCGCCCACCTCTCCGAGGTCCTGCACACCACCCATCCCGAGGTGCGGGTGGTGGCGCTCGGGGTGCCCGACCGGCTGATGGAGCAGGCCCCCCGCGCCGAGCAGCTGGAGGCCTACGGCCTCACGGCCTCGGGGATCGCCCGCCGCTTGCGCGCGCTCCACAGCGAGGAGAGCGTCGAGGCGAGATGATCGTCGGCGTCGTCGGCAACCCGCGGTACGGCGATCTCAGGAACGTCCTCAAGCACCTGGCCTCCGAGGCGCCGGCCCGGGGTATTGCTCTCGCCACCGAACCCAGTCTCCTGACGCTGTGGGACGCTGTCCTCCCCCTCATCGAGAACACCGCCCTCGACGCCCTCATCACCTTCGGCGGCGACGGCACCCTCCTCCGGGGCGCCCGCCTGCTCTCCGGGCACGAGATCCCCATCCTCGGCGTGAACCTCGGCCGGGTCGGCTTCCTGACTACCACGACGCGCGAAGGCCTGGCGGCCGGTCTCGATGCCCTGGTGTCGGGCCGCTATGTGCTGGAGCGGCGGCTGGCGCTCCTGGCCACGACCACGAGTGAAGACGGGGCTATTCGCGGCGAGCAACAGGCACTCAACGACGTCGCACTGCACAAGGCGGGCGTCGCGCGGGTGATCCGGGTCAAGGTAAGCATTGAGGGGGAGGACCTCGGCCCCCTGAGCGCGGACGGGATCATCGTCTCGAGCCCCACCGGTTCGACCGCGTACTCCCTGAGCGCCGGCGGGCCCATCGTGGTGCCGGGGGTGGAGGCGATGATCGTGACGCCAGTCTGCCCCCACACTCTGGCGGTGCGACCGCTGGTGATCCCCGCCGACCACGCGGTCTGCATCGAACCGCTCTCACCCTGGGCGGATGACATGCTGGTCTCCTACGACGGGCAGGTGGGTACCACGCTCGCCATCGGGGACAAGGTCTGCATCCGCCGCTCTCCCGCCGCGGTGCAGCTGATCCGGCTGGGGCAGGAGGGGTACTTCACCCGGATGCGGCAGAAGCTCAACTGGGGCGACCTGTCCGACCGCGAGGTCGTGCGGTGATCGTCGAGCTCCGGGTGCGCGATCTCGCTACCATCGCGGATGTCACCCTCCAGCTGGGCCCCGGCCTCAACGTCCTGACCGGCGAGACCGGGGCGGGGAAATCGATGCTGGTGGACGCGCTGGCACTTCTGTTGGGTGAGCGGGCCGACAGCGGAACCGTACGGCCGGGGGCGGCCAAGGCCATCGTGGAAGGCGCCTTCGAGGTGGCCGATCGCTCCGCCCGACGGCGCATCGAGGGGCTCGGTCTCGACCTTGAGGACGATCGCCTGGTGATCCGTCGCGAGGTCTCGGTCGAAGGACGCTCCCGGGCCTGGGTCAACGGCAGCCCGACCACGGCGTCGGTCCTCGCCGAGCTGGGCGGCCTGCTGGTGGATCTGCACGGCCAGCACGAGACCCAGTCCCTGCTCCACGTCGAGGCCCAGCGGGACATCCTGGATGCATTCGCGGGGGCTTCAGCCGATCGGGCGGCGGTGGAGGAGACCTACCACGCGGCCGCGGCGTTAGCGCGGGAGGAGGCGGAGCTCGCCACCAGGCGGGACGAGGTCCGGCGCCGGGCCGACTATCTCCGGCACGTGGTCCGTGAAATCGATCAGGCCCAGCTGAAGCCGGGGGAGGACGATGCGCTCCAGATCGAGGCGAGGCGCCTGAGCCATGCGGGACTCCTGGTGGAGCAGGCGCAGCGGATGGTCGGTCTGATCGAGGGCGACGAAGGGAACGCGCTTCGGGCTCTGGCCGGGGCCGACCGGGCGTTGACGACGCTGGAGCGTACCGATCCCTCGGTGACGACCTGGCGGGAAATGCTCGACGCGGCCTATGCCAACCTCACCGAGCTGGCTCGCGCGGCAGCCGACTACGCCTCGGCGGTCCAGCAAGACCCGGCTCGGCTGGCCGAGGTGGAGCGCCGCCGGGACCAACTCTCCCGGCTGACCCAGAAATACGGTGCCACCCTCGAGGCAGTGATCGCAACCCGCAACGAGGCGGCGGCGGAACTGGATCTGCTCGACACCGCCGACGTCGATCTCCGGGCCATCGCCGCACGGCGGCAGGCCGCCGAGGGGGCGCTCCAGACGGCGGCGGACGCGCTGAGTGCCAAGCGCCGGGAGTCCGCGGGCAGGCTGGCCCGCGCGGTCAACCGTCTCTTGCCTCAGTTGGGATTGCCCGGCGGCAAACTCGAGGCCGAGCTGATGAGGCTCGAGACGTCGGGACTCGCGGGACAGGAGTCGGTGACATTCACGGTGCAGCTGAATCCTGGAATGCCCTCGAAGCCGTTGGCCCGTTCAGCTTCGGGCGGGGAGCTTTCCCGGCTCATGCTGGCGCTCAAGGTCGTCCTGGTGGCGCAGGATGCAGTCCCGACACTGGTGTTCGATGAAGTGGATCAGGGCATCGGTGGTGAGGTAGGCGTCCAGGTGGGCGAGGCGCTGGCCAAGGTGGCGGAACGGCGGCAGGTGCTGGTGATTACTCATCTGCCCCAAATCGCCGCTCGGGCGGATCGGCATCTGGTGGTGTCAAAGGAGGCCCGGGGTGGCTTGGCGACCAGCGGTGTTCAGGTGATCCATGGTGAAGATCGGGTGAGCGAGGTGGCCCGAATGTTGGGGGACACCGAGGGGGACGCGGCGCGGAGACATGCGGCGGCCCTGCTGGGCAATCCGGCGCGCCGATCGCGGTAGGGGCAGCATGCAGCGCCCGCCCAGCACCGTGAATCCCCCCGTAGGGGCGCAGCATCGCTGCGCCCGCCTAGCGCCGAGAGATTGCCGTACGGGCGCGGCACCGCCGCGCCCAACCACCGTGAGGCAGCCATCACCCAATTCGCGCGAGCACCCAGCGCCGGGGATTCTCCTCGATGTAGGTGCGTACCCTCGTCCGGTCCCTCCGGTCCCGAATCACGTGTTCGAAATATCCCCGTTGCCAAACCCGCCCGCCGGGCGATTGTCGCCGCCGGTTGATCTCCCGGGTGGCACTCGACTTGAAAGACTGGATAATGGTTCCGAGCCTCACGGGCGGACCTGGTCGCAATGCCGTGGTTACCCGTGGCCGCTCCCCGATGACGAACAGCCCATGCAAGTGATCCGGGAGAATCGCGAAGCAATCGAGGGGGTAGCCAGTCAATCGCAGGGCCTCCGCAGCGGTCGAGCGAGCAGCCAGCTCCGTCCCCAGGTGCAGATGGTGACGAAGTAGGCCCCCGGGCTGGAATAGTCGAATGAAGCGAGTCGGACCGATCGGCGAATTGGGATCCCGGGGTCCGTGAATGGGGGCAGTGAACGACGCATAGTAGGCCCCACGATACCGAGCGCCGGCTGGGGACCATCATCATCTTCTTGCGGGCGCCATCTTTTTCACGCGCGTGGCGGGTGGGGCGGTGCCCCACCCATACAAGGGCAGGATCACAATGCGTGGCGGGCGGGGCGGTGCCCCGCCCCTACGGTTTTTCGTGGCCAATATGGTGGTGGGCGATCGTCGTTCGTTTGGGGCGGTCGATGCCTGGCGGCCATGGTGGCCCGCCCAGGGGCACCATCACCGCCGCAACCGGTAATACAACCGGAGCTCCACCCTCGAAACCTTCCCCTGCGGCACCCGCCCGCCCGTGGCGCTGACCACCGCCTCGTAGCTCCAGCTCGCCTCGATGGGTAGCCCGGGTCGATCGGGCTGCCGCAGAGCGGCGTTGGCGTAGCTGATCCCGCCGCTCACCGCCAGCGCGCTCGCCTTCGAGTCCACCGTGAGGTCGGCTGAATTGAGGCCCGGGCTCGCGGTGCCAATCGCTGTAAGACTCGCCTGGTCGGTGCCGCGCCGCCAATAGGAGACGCCTCCGACCACCGCGATGGCGGGGGTGAGCCGCAGATAGGGCTGGGCGGAGGCCGAGACCAGATCGCCAGGATTGAGTCGGACCTCCGCCTTCCGGCTCAGCAGCGCAATCGGCTGGCTGGGCAGGCTCACCCGCAGGGTCCTGGTCGCGGCCAGGCGCAAGGTATATCCCCCCTCAAGCCGGGCCCCGAAGACCCCACGGCCCAGGTCCGCGGTCAGCGCCAGTGAGATCTCCGTGTGTCCTTCCCCGGTGCGCAGGTGAAAGAAATCTCCGTCGTTGTATTGCAGTCCGGTGGGCAAGCGGACCGTGCCATGGATGGCCGCCCGGAAACCGCCCGGGCTCCCTCGGTCCCATCGGTTCACCAGGGTGTACACCGCTCCCAGCGTTACATCGCCCATCCGGCTCAGCTTTTCATCCTCGAACTTGCGGGCCGCGACAAGGCCGCTCCGATTGGTCAGGAAGCTTTCGATGTCCTGGGGACTCAGCAATGCGGAGGGAAGTGCCAGGGCCTGGGTAACCCCCGGCACACCGAGCGTGGTGAGGGTGTTCTGCAGCGAAGAGGCCGCCGAGGCGAGCCCGGCGCCGGCGCTGCTGGTGTCGATCGGCAGGAAGGGTGTGGCACTGTCCGGGCTGCTGAGCAGGTTGAGGAAAGCGTTGCCCGACGCGACCGTGGCCTGCGCCAACGCCTTCGTGGTCGCGTTGGTATCGTAGTCGCCCGCGGTGACCTTGGAGCCAAGCGTGGCGATGGCGGTCTGAAGCTGCCCGCAGAAGGTGGTCGAGGTACAGCCCAGGGTGGCGTACGGGTTGAGGCCCGCCGTGCCGCCGGTCGAGTCGAACTTGATAGTCGGTTGCACCCGCATCCGGACGATGGGGACATTCACGAAGAGACTCAGCCGACTGGAGAGCCCATACCCCAGTCCGATCGTCCCGGTGCCGATGTTGACCAGGGCAGAGGCCGAGGAGTTGCCGAGGTTGAGCCGGTAGTTCCCGTTGCCGATGAGTTGCCCGATGGCGGTCTCCGCCGGCTCCAGCCCGGCGATCAGGTTGCTCCCGAATCCGTTGCCGGCGAAGTCAGCGGCGTATTCCTCCCGCACTCCATCGCGATAGCGATGGTCGTAGTTGTCGAGGTCACCGCTGAATTCGAATCGAATCAGCCCCCGGGGAATCCCCACGGGAGCCAGTTGAGCCTCGGTGCGGGACACCATCCCCCCCGCCAGCCCCCCCCCCAGCGCCGCCACCAGCCACCACCCGCGTTGCCTCACGTCCCCTCCCGGGCTACTGTCTCTGGGTGAACCAGCTCTCTCCCGCGCGTCAGGCAACTTCGCTTTTTCGGAGCCTCTTTGCCAGCGATCCCCGCGCGGTAGTTTCCGCACCCGGTCGGGTAAATCTCATCGGGGAGCACACGGACTACAACGGGGGCCCGGTCCTGCCACTCGCCATCCAGCGCCGGACCGCGGTGGCCGTGGCTTCGGCGCGGGAGTGGGAGGCGGTTTCGGCGGTGGACGGCGTCGCGGATCATTTTGATCCCGACGGGCCGATGCGCCAGCAATGGACCGACTATCTGGCCGGCGTGGTGCGGGCGCTCCGGCGCCTCGCCGCGGCACCCGCCGGAGCCCGCATTGTGGTCGCGAGCGATCTGCCCATCGGCGCCGGGCTCGCTTCCTCCGCCGCGCTCACGGTCGCGGCGGCCAAGGCGCTGAGCCTTCTGGTCGACCGGCGGCTGGCTCCGGCGGAGCTGGCGGAGGTGGCCTATCAGGCGGAGCACGATGAGGTCGGGGTGCGCTGCGGGCGCATGGATCAGACCGTCGCGGCCTACGGTCGCTCCGGCACGGCATTGCTGTTTGAGACCGGAAGCGGAACCATCTGCCAGGTCCCGCTCCCGGGAAAGGTCTGGGTCCTGGAGACCGGCCGCTCGCATCGGTTGTCGGGTGGGGCGCTCAACGCCCGCCGCCGAGAGTGCGAGGAGGCGTTGGCGCTGCTACGCGATGAGGGCAGCCGCATCACTCATCTGGCGGACCTGCGGCCGGCCGAGTTCGCCGCGCTGGCGACCAGGCTCCCACCCCCGCTGGTCCCGCGGGTGCGCCACGTGGTGAGCGAGACGGCGCGCACCCGCGAGGCCGCGACGGCGCTGGCGCGAAAAGATCTGGCGAAACTGGGCCGGCTCCTGGTGGAAGGCCATCGGTCGCTCCGGGACGACTTTCAGTCCAGCTGCGTCGAGGCGGATCTGCTGGTGGAGTCTGCGGTGCGCCACGGTGCCTACGGTGCTCGGCTCACGGGAGCGGGGTGGGGTGGAGCGGTGGTCATGCTGGCCCCGGCCGATGCCGAGGCACGGATTGTGGTACAGATCGGAGAGGACTTCTCCCGGGAATTCGGGCGCACGCCGCTGGTGTGGTGGTCGCGGGCCGCAAGCGGCGTCAGGAGAGAAGCACGCTAGCGAGAGTGCTGGGTGCTGAGTGC
>JBGPJS010000131.1:0-9064 GCA_041485505.1 Gemmatimonadota bacterium
CGTTCGTCCATCTCCACACCCATAGCGAATACTCCCTTCTCGACGGGGCCAACCGAATCCCCGAGCTGGTCGCGCACGTCAAGAAACTCGGCATGGACAGCCTGGCGGTTACCGACCACGGCAACCTCCACGCGGCCTGGGCGTTCTATGAGGAGGCAAAGAAGGAGGGGATCCGGCCGATCCTCGGTTTCGAGGCCTACCTCGCCTTCGGATCCCGGAAGCTGCGTGCCAAACCGCCGGGGGCGCCCGCCTTGTATAGCCATCTCGTACTGTTGGCGAAGAATCGGGCCGGCTACAAGAATCTGGCCCGTCTGAGCTCGATCGGGTACCTGGAAGGATTCTACCGCCGGCCCCGTATCGACAAGGAAGTCCTGGAGCAGTATTCCGAGGGAATCGTCTGCCTGGCCGCCTGCCTGTCCGGTGAGGTCTCGCTCTTCCTGCGGCAAGGCAACTACGATGAGGCCAGACGCTCGGCAGAGTGGTTTTCCCGCACCTTCGGCCCCGACGGGTTCTGGCTCGAGGTCCAGAAACACGGCATCCCGGAAGAGGAGCCCGTCAACCAGGGGATGGTGCGCCTGAGCCAGGAGCTGGGCCTGGGAATCGTCGCCACCAACGACGCCCACTACCTGCGGCGGGAGGATGCCGAGGCGCACGATGTCCTGCTGGCCATCGGGACCGGCGCCGAGCTGGACGATCCCAAGCGGTTCCGCTTCACCGGGCAGGAGTCCTACGTCAAGTCCGAAAAGGAAATGCTGGCGCTCTTCCAGGACACGCCCGAGGTCCTCGCCAACACTCAGACGGTCGCCAACCGGTGTGAATTCTCCTTCGAGAAGCAGTATTTCGTCCCCCAGTTCCCGAACCGACCGCCGGCGTTCAGCCGGGAAGAGGATCTCCTCGAATTCGAGGCCAGGAAGGGAGCGGTGGAGCGGTACGGTCCGAGGCCGGCACCGAGCGCGATCGGCGACACCGACTATGGCGCGCTCCCCGCCAACGTCCGGGAACGCCTCGAGTACGAACTCAAGGTCATCCGGGAGGCGGGCTACTCCGGTTATTTCCTGATCGTGCAGGACTTCATCCGGGCGGCCCGGGAACGCGGCATTCCGGTCGGACCAGGCCGCGGATCGGCGGCGGGATCGATGGTCTCCTACGCGCTTCGGATCACCGACGTCGATCCGCTCAGATTCGATCTCCTGTTCGAGCGGTTTCTCAATCCCGAACGGGTGTCGATGCCCGACATCGATGTCGACTTCTGCTTCGAACGCCGGGGTGAGGTCATCGAGTACGTGCGGGAGCGGTACGGCCGCACCAGCGTGGGGCAGATCATCACCTTCGGGACCCTCAAGGCCCGCGCCGCACTCAAGGACGTGGCCCGGCTACTGCGGATTCCTCCCGGGGACGCGGACAAGATCACCAAGCTGATCCCCTCGGGCCCCGGCTTCAGCCTGACCATCGATGAGGCCGTGGCCAAGATCCCTGAGATGAAGGAGCTGGTGAAATCCAATCCGCTCTACCAGCGGCTGGTGAGCCTGGGGTCACGCATCGAGGGGATCTCCCGCCACGCCTCGGTCCACGCGGCGGGTGTCGTGATCGCGCCCGGACCGCTTTCGGAGTACGTCCCGGTCTGCACCGCACCGACCAGGGGCGCCGGCCAGACGGCGGAGGGTGAGGACGCCATCATCACCCAATTCGAGATGGGCGCCCTGGAAAAGGTCGGGATGCTCAAGATGGACATGCTCGGCCTCAAGACCCTCACCGTAATCCATGACGCCGTGGAGATGATCCGGGAGCGGAAGGGGGTCGGCCTCGAGATGGATGCGCTGGACCTGGAAGACCCGCAAGTCTACGCACTCCTACGGGCCGGCCGGACCGCCGGTGTCTTCCAGTTCGAATCGCCCCTTGCCACCGAGACGCTGCGCAACATGAAATGCGACCGGTTCGACGACCTGGTCGCAAGCAACGCCCTGCTCCGCCCCGGTCCGCTCGACGCCGGGATGCACCTCGTGTTCATCCGGCGGAAATTGGGTCAGGAGGCGGTGAGCTATCCTCATCCCGCTCTCAAGGAGGTGTTGGAACCGACCTACGGCGTCATCACCTATCAGGAACAGGTGATGCGGATCGCGAACGTGCTGGCGGGATTCTCGTTGGCCGAAGCCGACGTGCTCCGCAAGGCGGTGGGCAAGAAGGACCAGGAACTGGCCAACCAGGAGGTGGCCAAGTTCGTCGAACGCGCGGTGGCGCAGGGGCACCCGCGGAAGATGGTCGCGGAGCTCGGCAGCCAGATCGTCACCTTCGGCCGCTACGGATTCAACAAGTCGCATTCCGTGGCCTACTCGGTCCTCTCCTATCAGACGGCGTGGCTCAAGACCTATCACCCGGCCGAGTTCATGGCGGCGTTGCTTTCGTCGGAAATTGGGAACACCGACAAGGTGGTGCAGTACATCAACGAGGCCCGGGAGCTGGGGCTGGAGGTGCTCCCCCCCGACGGGAATGAGTCCGGGTTCAAGTTCACCGTAGTGGGAGAGAAACGGCTCCGCTTCGGTCTGGGCGCCGTGCGCAACGTGGGTCGGGGGGCCATCGAGTCGATCATTGCGGCCCGTCAGCCGGGACCGCTCACCACGTTGGCGGAACTGGTGGAACGGATCGACCCTCGGCTCTGCAATAAGCGGGTCCTGGAGTCGCTGATCGCGGCCGGGGCCTGCGATTCTCTCGGGGGCCATCGGGCTCAGCTGGTAGCCGGGCTCGACTCGGCCCTGGGTGAGGCCCAGGTTCTGCTGCAAGAACGCGAGGCCGGCCAGGCCTCGCTCTTTGGCGAAGCGGCGGCGGTGGTCCGACCCCACCGAGTCAGCCTGCCCGAGGTGCCGGAATGGTCCGAGGCTGAGCGGCTGGCCCGGGAAAAAGAAGTCCTGGGATTCTTCATTTCCGGGCATCCCCTGGAACGGTACCGCCAGGAAGTGGAGCTCTTCGGTACCCGCACCACCGCCACCCTGGGGGAATGGAGCGAGCACCAGGTGTTGGTGGCCGCGGTCGTCACCCAGGTGAAACGACAGATCTCCAAGAAGACGAGCAAGGAGTATGCGCGCCTCACCCTCGAAGACTTCCACGGTACCGCGGAAGCCATCGTCTTCCCGGACGCCTGGGCCAAACTGAACCAGATTGTGGTCGTGGACGCCGCCGTACTGCTGACCGGTGGGTTCAGCGCCCGGGATCGCGGCGAGGAACGGGCACCGTTCGTCGTGGAGGCGGCCCGTCCGCTCGCGGACCTCAAGCCGTCGGGCGCCGTGGGGGTGAGCCTGAGCTGGATGGCACCGGCGGCCCCTCCGGCAGATTCGGTCAAGGCGGCCTTGGCGCTCTGCGCGGCGCATCCCGGCCCCGCCCCGCTCTATATTGAATGGAGCGACGGGAACGGCGAGCGGCTCCGGCTCCGGGCCCGTCAGGTCCGGGTGGCGCCGGACGATGAGCTGGTTCGGGCCCTGCGTGGCTTGCTGGGCGAATCGTCGGTACGGTACGTTAAGGCGGGATAAGAGCAGGTCTGAGGACTGAGTACTGAGTGCTGAGAGCTGAGAGCTACCCAGGGAACCCATGCCTTCACCCTACGCCCTCGACTTCGAAAAGCCCCTGCTTGAGCTGGAGCGGCAAATCGAGGACCTCAAGCGCCTCGGTGTGGAGCGACAGATGGATGTCACCGAGGAGTCACGGTTGCTGGAGGCCAAGCTCAACTCGCTCCGCCACGACATCTACCGGAACCTCACGCCGATGCAACGGGTGATGGTGGCCCGGCATCCGCGGCGGCCGTATTCGCTGGACTACTTGAGCACAATCTTCACCGACTACATCGAACTCCACGGAGACCGGCTCTACCGGGACGACCCGGCGATTGTCGGGGGCTGGGCCCGGCTGGCGGGGATGTCGGTGATGGTGATCGGGCACCAGAAGGGCCGGGATACCAAAGAAAATCTCCGGCGCAACTTCGGGATGGCTCATCCCGAGGGCTACCGCAAGGCGCTCCGGCTGATGAAGCTCGCGGCGAAGTTCGGCGCCCCGGTCATCACCCTCATCGATACCGACGGCGCCTACCCCGGCTTGGGGGCCGAGGAGCGGGGCCAGTCGGAGGCATTGGCCCGGAGTCTTCTCGAAATGGCCGCGCTTCCGACGCCCTGCGTCGCGGTGGTGATCGGCGTGGGCGGGTCCGGGGGCGCGCTCGCCCTCGGCGTCGCCGACCGGGTGCTGATGCTGGAGAATTCGGTCTACTCGGTGATTTCGCCTGAAGGGTGCGCGGCCATTCTGTGGAAGGACGCGGGACAACGGGAACGCGCCGCCGAGGCGCTCAAGATCACCGCGCAGGATTTGCTCCGCCTCAAGCTGATCGACGAAATCATCCCGGAACCGGTGGGGGGCGCCCATATGGACCCGGACACCACCGGGGAATCGTTGCGCGATGCGCTGATTCGTCACGTGACGGAGTTGAAGAAGATCCGGCCCGAGAAGCTGGTGCGGCGGCGGGCGGACAAATATGCCGCGATGGGGACGTACACCGAGGTTTGAAGAGGCGACGGGCTCCTGCGCTATGGGCTGGGGTCGGCCTGTTGGCCGCAGCGCCCGTTGCCCACAGCTCATAGCCATGACTCATACATGACCGCAACAGCCACCACGGTCCAGACCGTTGAAGTCCATTTCAAAGGCAATCGTCGGGCCTTCTTCGAATGGAAGGACGCCGAAGAGCCGTTGCGCCTGCGCGAGGCCGTCATCGTCGATGCCGAACGGGGCCTCGACTTCGGACGGGTCGGCAAAGTGGGGGAGCTGGCGGCGAAGAGCTGCGCCTCCGCGTGCACGGGTTGCGCGGTCGGGGAGACCCAGCCCGAGCCGACCCGCGGCGTGACTCGGCGGGCCACCCAGGAGGACATCCGCACCGCCAATGAGCTGCGTAAAGGCGAGGAGGAAGTGCGCCGGAAGGTGATCGAGAAGGCGCACGATCACGATCTGGCGATGAAGATCAGCGACACTGAATGGCAGTGGGACCGGAATAAGCTCACGATCTACTTCACCGCCGACAAGCGGGTGGACTTCCGAACGCTGGTGCGAGACCTGGCCGGGCTGTTTCGCACCCGGATCGAACTCCGGCAGATCGGGGTCCGGGACGAGGCGGCCCGGCTCACCGGGGTGGGCCGCTGTGGACGGGAGTACTGCTGTTCCTCCTGGCTTAAGGAGCTTGGGCCGGTGAGCCTGGCCCTGGCGAAAGACCAGCATCTCTCGCTCAACCCCTCACAGATTTCCGGCGGCTGCGGGCGATTGCTCTGCTGCCTCAAGTACGAGCATGAGTTCTACGTGGCCGCACGGAAGCGTTTTCCGAAGGAAGGGAGAACGCTGGAGACCGCGGTAGGAGCGGAGAAGGTCGTCGCGGTCGACATCTTCCGCGAGCGGGTCTTTCTCCGCAGCGAGGAGCACGGGTCCCGCATCGTTGCGCTGGTGCAACTCCGGGAGGAGGTCGAACGGCACGGGACGGCCCCCCCGACGCCGGAGAGCCGGGCCAGGTGGATCTCGGCGGGGGATCAGCCGCCCGCGACCAGCAGCCAGGAGCCGGCCACCAGCCAGCCGCCAGCTTCCAGCGGCCAGCCCCCAGCCACCAGCAGCCAGTCCCCGGTGGCCGACGATCAACCGCCAGCGGCCAGCTGCGAAACACCGGTCGCGGCGATCCCATCACCTTCCAGCCGCCGCCCTCGCCGGCGCCGCCGGGGACGCCGGGGGAGAGGTGGGAGCGGGGGTCCGCCAGCAGCAGAATAGGATCTGTGGACTGAGGACCAGGCGCTCCTGATTAAGTGCTAACGACTAACGGCTAACAGCTGACAGCTGACCGCTCCACTTGCCGAAATTCTACATCAACACCGCCATCGACTACGCGAACGGCGACCCCCACCTCGGTCACGCACTCGAGAAGGTGGGGGCTGACTGCATCGCCCGCTATCGCCGCCTCCGCGGTGACCGGGTCCACTTTGTCATGGGCATGGACGAGCACGGCCAGAACGTTGCCCAGGCGGCCGCCGCTCATGATCTGGCACCCCAGGACTGGGTCAGCCAGATCGCCGAGCGTTTCGATTCCACCTGGAAGCGATTGCTCTGCTCCCACGACGACTGGATCCGCACCACCGAGCCCCGGCACCACAGGTCGGTGACCGATCTGCTCCTCCGGATCCAGCAGCGCAACCCCGCCGACCTCTTCCTGGGTGAGTACGAAGGGCTCTACTGCATCGGCTGCGAGGAGTTCAAGCAGGAGAGCCAGATCGTGGATGGCCGCTGCATTGAGCATCCCACCCGCGACCTGGTTCCCACCCGGGAGAAGAATCACTTCTTCCGGCTGAGCCGGTTCCGCGACCAGCTCTACCAGCTGATCACCTCGGGCCGGTTTCCGGTCGAGCCCGCCATCCGGCGGAACGAAATCCTGCGACTCCTGGAAGCGGGGTTGCAGGACATCTCGATCTCCCGAGTCCGCTTTCCCTGGGGAATTCCCTTCCCCGGCACCGGCGATCACACCGTCTACGTCTGGTTCGACGCGCTTATCAACTACCTCTCGGCCACCGGCTTTCCGGAGCCGGGGTACCAGCGGCTCTGGCCGACCGACCTCAACGTGGTCGGCAAAGGGATCACCCGGTTTCATTGCGTGATCTGGCCGGCGATGCTGCTCTCGGCCGAGCTCCCGCTCCCCGGAAAGGTGTGGGCCCATGGCTACGTGCAGTGGGGCGGGGCCAAGATGTCCAAATCCGCCGGCGTCAGTGTGAGCCTGGACGAGGCCATCGAGCGCCATGGCCCCGACGCGCTGCGCTATTTCCTGCTGCGCGAGGTCGGCTTCGAGGGGGACGGGAACTTCACCTGGGAGCGGTTCGACGAGCGCTACACCGCGGAGCTGGCGGATGGCCTGGGCAACCTCGCGTCACGATCACTGGCGATGATCGAGAAGTACCGCGGGGGCATTGTCCCCGCGAGCGACAAAGAAACCGAACTCGACAAGCAGGGGGCGAAGGTTCAGGAGACGTACGCCTGGGCGATGGATTCGCTGGATCTCCGGCAAGGCGCTGAACTGACCGCCGGACTCGTGTCTCATGCCAACCAGTTTATCGTGCAGACGGCACCCTGGACCCTGGCCAAACAGCAGAAGGAGGGAGACCTCGATTCGGCGCTCTCGGCCCTGGCCCGCTGCCTGCACCGGCTCACTGTACTGTCGAGCCCCTTCATGCCCTCAAAATCCCGCACCCTCTGGGAAAGCCTGGGGCAAGGCGGGGAGCCCGACGCCAATGGCTGGAACGCCATGGGATCAGCCGCCCTCACCGGGGTGAGGGTGAGGAAGCCGGACAATCTCTTTCCGAAGCCGCCGCCCAGCGCCTGACACTCTCGGCTTCGAGTTCCCACCGCCTTTTCCGAATCTCCAGCCGTGGATCAGCGTAGAGATACGCTCAAGTAGATTCAAAACGCCACCAACCACAGAGTTTCTCATGCATCGAACCATCTGGACCTGGGCCCGACTCTCGCTCCTCATCGGCCTTCTCCCGGCCCTGGAGCCAGCACGGCTGCCGGCCCAGGCGACAACAGCCGCTGTCCCAAGCCCTCGTGACCAGCTCCTCGCCGCCGACCGGGCCGCCTCCGACTCGGCCGCCTCGATCGGGCTGACCAACAGCATTACCGGCTTCATGGCCGATGATGCCGTGCTGGTCTACTCCGGCGCGCCGGTGTTGAGCGGCCTCTCGAGCATTCGCGAGTTTCTGAGCGTCCAGCCGGCATTGGGGGCCCTGCGTTGGCAGCCCCTTACAGTCGAACTCTCGGCGGGGGAAGACTTCGGCGTGATCTACGGGGTCGCGACACTGGCGGCGAAAGGACCGGACGGGGCGACGGATCTGCGCCTCGGGAAGTATCTCGCCGCCTGGCGCCGGACTGAGGGTGTCTGGCGGCTGGTCGGCGCCGCCTTCCTCGGGGTGATTCGGCCGCCGGAGGCGGTGCTCCCCGCTTCTTTGCGTCCGCTGGAGTACCCGGCCGTCTCGACCGAGGGAGTCGGCGGCCGCCTGGCCGCCGCCGATCTGGCCTTTGCGCGTCTGGCGGGACAGCGCGGCGCCGCGGAAGCCTTCTACGCCTTTGCCGCACCGGATGCGGCAACCTTCTCCGGTGGCGGCCCGTTGAATCGAGGTCCGGCCCAGATTCGCGAGGCGTTGAAGGAAGCTCCGGGAGAATCCTCCAGCTGGAGCTGGTATCCGGTCGTTGCCGCCGCTTCGGCTGCCGGAGACCTCGGGTTCACGGTGGGCCAGGCGGTGATCCGAGGGAAGTCGACCGACGGTACCGAGAGCACTTTCTACTCGAAGTACCTGACGCTGTGGCGGCGCGAGAATGACGGCAGCTATCGGTTCATTTCGGACGGCGGGAATGCCCGTCCCGCCCCTCTAGCCGCGAAGTAGCCGGATGCGGTTCATCATGAGCGGTCGTCCTTCGTGGTCTGCCGTAGTATCTACCCTGCTCTTCACGCTCCTCGGGATACCCGACCTGCGGTTGTCCGCGCAGGCCGAAGCGGCGAGCGCCGCGCGGGGGTACTTCCGGCAGGCCGTCGAGGCTGACCGCCGGGGAGACTACTCCACCGCGCTGGACCTAATGAGCAAGGCACGGGACTCGTGGCCCAGCCAATCGGCCTACCTGATCGGCCTCGCGGCGATGTGTGCCCGGGTCGGTGACACCGTGGAGACGGCGCGCTGGCTCAACGCCTACGCCGACCTGGGACTGGGACAGGATCTCAGTCACGAGGAGGACTTCGACCTGCTCCGGGAAGCGGCTCCGGTGCGGGCAGCCATGAAACGAGTAGAGGCCAATCGGAAGCCCCTCGTCCGGAGCGAAATGGCATTTCGTCTGAACGAAAACGACTTCTTCCCTGAGGGAATGACCCACGACCCGGTGAAGGGTGATTTCTATCTTGCGAGCGTCCGGCATCGGAAGATCGCGCGGGTCGACCGGAAGGGGCGAAGCGCGGACTTCATCCGCGAAGGTCAGGACGGCCTCCTCGCCGTCCTGGGCGTGCGCGCCGACCCGGGGCATGGAC
>JBGPJS010000132.1:0-9058 GCA_041485505.1 Gemmatimonadota bacterium
GACCGGGTGGCGGTGATGTACGCGGGAAGGATCGTGGAGGAAGCGCCCACGGCCCAGCTGTTCGCGCGCCCGTCCCATCCGTATACCAAGGGTCTCTTTGCCTCGGTGCCGAGGCTCACCGGGCCGCTCGCGCGGCTCACGCCCATCAAGGGCAATGTCCCTCCGCCCGAGGCGTGGCCCGAGGGATGCCGGTTCCGGCCCCGATGTCCGGAGGCAATGCCGACCTGTACTCTCGAGCCACCGGTGGTGGCGGTCGAGTCGGACCACGTGATGCGTTGCTGGCTGGCGGACAAGAAATAGCCGCAGATAGACGAGATGAACGCAGAAACCCCATCACGCGACCGGATGACCTCCCTCCTCCAAGTCCACGACCTGGTCAAGCACTACCATGCCACGGGGCTCTTCCAGGCCTCGGCGCCGCCGGTACGTGCGGTGGATGGGGTGTCGTTCGAGATCGGCCGAGGCGAGACCCTCGCGCTGGTTGGTGAATCGGGATGCGGCAAGTCCACCGTGGGTCGGACCCTGCTTCGCCTACAGGAGCCGACCAGTGGCCGGGCGGTGTTCGAGGGCCAGGAGATTTTTGCGCTGGACCGCGAACCCCTCCGCACCCTCCGCCGCCGGATGCAGATCATCTTCCAGGATCCCTACGGCTCCCTCAATCCCCGCATGACGGTGGGCAACGCGGTGGCGGAGGGGCTCGAGATCCACGACCTGGTCCCGAAGCGGGAGATGCCGGCCCGAGTCGCACAGCTGCTGGAAGAGGTGGGCCTCGACGCCAGTTACGCCCACCGCTACCCCCATGAGTTCTCGGGGGGACAGCGCCAGCGGATCGGGATCGCCCGGGCGCTGGCGGTCGAGCCTTCCTTTATAGTATGCGACGAGCCGGTCTCCTCGCTCGACGTGTCGGTCCAGGCCCAGGTGCTCAATCTGCTGGCCGATCTCCAAAAGCAGCGCGGGCTCTCGTATCTCTTCATCGCGCACGACCTGGCGGTGGTGCGGCAGATCGCCCGGCGGGTGGCGGTGATGTATCTCGGCAGGATCGTCGAGACCGGTCCGACCGAGGCGCTGCTCTCTTCACCCAGACACCCCTACACCCAGGCCCTCCTCTCCGCCGTCCCCGAGCCCGACCCCGGAGCGCAGCGAAGCCGCATCGTCCTCAGCGGCGATCTGCCCAGCCCCTCGAACCCGCCGACCGGATGCGCGTTCCATACCCGCTGCTTCCATCCCAAAATGGACGCGCGCTGCAGGTCGGAAGCGCCGCTGCTGCGGGAGCTCGGGGGATCCGTGGTCGCGTGTCATCATGCCGACGTGAGCGTGCGCGTCTGAGGTAACTGCGCAACACGGAGGCACCGAGGACACACGGAGTTCACGGAGAAGTGCCTTGGCCTCCCCTCACCGCGCTCGGAAGGCGAGGTGGGGGACCACCTCAGGCGGTTCTCCGTGGCCTCCGTGGGCTCTCCGTGCTTCATCCTGTCGGCCCGCGGTCAGGGCCTCCGCAGCCTCGCCCCAAGTCTGAAGGCAGATTGAGAGTCCAACTAGCAGTTCACCACCCTCTCCCACCGTCAGGGGGAAGGCCATCCCCGAAGCCGTCAAACTCTTCGACCGCATGGGGTTGTCCAACACTACCACAGCACCCTTGGCGTATGGCATTGGACCTGCGTTCGAGTGAGCGCCGGACCGTCGGTTGAGGCGCGCTGAAAACCTCTCGGGCGCGGTACCCCGCCGGCTGCACGCCGTTCTATCATTCCTAGCCAGATGCTTCGCGGAGGTCGCAACATGGCCAATCCAGTGTTGGCGGGGGCGGGCTTCGATACCGAGATGGAAGTCACGTCCGGTACCCGGACCAAAGTCCTCTATGTGAAAATGACGATGAGTGGGACGATTTCCAAAACGCTCGCGTTGGTTTCCATCCTGCTCGTCACCGCCGCCTTTGCCTGGACCCGGATGCCCGTCAAGGGCGGGTCGACGGGGGGAATCGACTCGCTGCTTCTTCTGGGGATCCTCGGTGGCTTCGGCGTGGGACTGTACACCACGAGAAACCCCCGGGAGGCGCACATCACCGCGCCCATCTATGCGGCGCTCGAGGGGTTAGTCCTCGGCGCCATCTCCGCCCTCATGAACACGCGCTACGCCGGCCTCCCGATGCAGGCGGTGGCGCTCACTATTGCGACGTTTGGCCTCATGCTCGTGCTCTACCAGGCCCGGATCATCCGGGCGACCGAGCGCCTCAAGGCCGTCGTGATCGGCGCCACGGCCGGCATCGCGGGATTCTACCTCATCGCGCTGGGGTTGGCCATTTTCGGGATCCACATCCCATTCCTGACCGAATCCGGACCGATCGGAATCGGGTTCAGCCTGTTCGTAACCGGCCTCGCGGCCTTCAATCTGATCCTCGACTTCGACCTGATCGAGCAGGGCGTGGACAAGGCCCCGGCCCACATGGAGTGGTACGCGGCCTTCGGTATCCTGGTGACCTTGGTCTGGCTGTATCTGGAAATGCTGAGGCTGCTCCGGAAGCTGCGGCGCTAGCCTCGCTCGGGGCACCGAATCCCGGGAGCACCGAGGGGCTCCGGCCAGGTGGCCGGGGCCCTTTGCGCGCTTCCCGGTCCGTCGCCATCCGCAGGAGAGGTCCCCGCGATGCCTTGACATCCGACAACAGCGGCCGCATCTATGTTGTCGGATGCCGAGGTATCACCCTCCTCCCGGGATGTCTCGATGGATGACCGCGCCGATTTGTTGCAGGGCACTCTGGACCTCCTGATCCTCAAGACCCTGGTCCTGGGGCCGCTCCACGGTTGGGCCATCTCCAAGCGGCTGCGGCAGCTCTCCGACGAGGTGCTCGATGTCGGCCAGGGCAGCCTCTACCCCGCCCTCTACCGCCTCGAGGACCAGGGATGGATCCGCGCGGAGTGGGGGACCAGCCCCGAGGGACGGCGCGCGAAGTTCTACACCCTCACCGCCGCCGGGAGGAAACAGTTTGCCGCCGAGCGCTCGCAGTGGCGACTGTTTTCCACCGCCGTGGAACAGGTTCTCAAGGCGACCTGAGCGGACCCCGCATGAGCCACTGGCTCCGCCGCCTCACGCGGCGGTTTCGCGCCTTCGGGCACCGGGAGATCCTCGATCGGGAGCTGGCCGACGAGGTGCGTCTCCATATCCAGCTGGAGGCGGAGGACCTGATGCGAACCCGGGGGCTCGCGCCCGAAGAGGCGCGCCGGCAGGCGCTGATCCGGTTCGGCGGGGTCGACCGCTTCACCGAAGCGCACCACGACGCCCGGGGGGTGCGCTGGCTGGAGGAGCTGCTCCAGGATTTCCGATATGCGGTGCGCGGGCTACTACACAGCCCGGGGTTCTCCATCTCGGCGGTGTCGATCCTGGCTCTGGGGATCGGAGCCAGCACCGCGGTATTCAGCGCGGTCAACACCGTCCTGCTGGATCCGAACTACGACCACCTGGTCCGGATATACCAGCAAAACTCCCCTACCAATCTCTGGACGCTTTCGACAGTCGATTTTCGCGCCATTGAAGCGCAGCAGCGAAGCTTCTCGGCCGTCGGAGCCCTGCGGTCGGGGGAAGTGGCGCTATCGGCGGGTGGCGAACCGCGGCGGGCACAGTCCGGCTGGGCGACCGCAGGGTTCTTTCGCGCGCTCGGGGTCGGACCGGTCCTCGGTCGCGGCATTGAGCCGTCGGACGAAATCGTCGGCGCGCCTCCGGTCGCGGTGATCGGCTACCGCTTCGCGGTTCAGGCCTTTGGAGACGACA
Source organism: Gemmatimonadota bacterium (assembly GCA_041485505.1). Taxonomy (GTDB): domain Bacteria; phylum Gemmatimonadota; class Gemmatimonadetes; order Gemmatimonadales; family GWC2-71-9; genus JBDUEA01. Next base: position 3,760 of record JBGPJS010000132.1, read on the forward strand.
CCAACGCCGTCGGTCGAAGCATCACCATCGACGGGGTCGTCCACGTGGTGATCGGAGTGCTCCCGGCCGATATCAACGAGCTGGCCGGCCGGGGCGCCCAGATCTGGCCAGCCCTCCAACTCCGCCGCCCCGAGCGACGGGGCCCCTTCGGGCTGCTCGTCATCGGCCGCCTGGCCCAGAACGCGACCGTCGAGTCGGCAAAGCAGGATCTGGCCGGGCTCAGCGAGCGGATCTTCCCTGAGTGGGCGGCGAGTTTCCAGGATCGGAGCGCCCGGCTGACACCGTACGCTCTCCGTACCGCAGTTCTGGGTGCTTCGGGGCAAATGCTTGGCCTCTTCTCCGCCGCAGTGGCGCTGGTGCTGCTGATCGCGGTCGCCAACGTGGCGAGTCTGATGCTGGTTCGGGTCACTGGCCGGGGCCGGGAGATCGCGCTCCGGACGGTCCTGGGCGCGACCCGCGGGCGACTGCTGCGGCTGCTGGTCACGGAGAGCCTGACCCTGGCGGCGGTGGGTGCGCTGGCGGGGATCGCAGTCGGATCGCTGGCACTTCGGGCCCTGGTCGCGATCGGACCCCATCTGCCACGACTGAACGAAGCGAGGCTCGATGGGCGGGCAGTAGCCTTCGCCGCGGGGTTGGCACTTCTGGCCGGACTGGTCATGGGCGCCTACCCCGTCATGTTCCTGCTTCGGCGAGATCTGGCGCCAAGGCTGCGCGAAGGGGAGCGGACCGTCGGAGCCGGTCGGCGCACCCAGTTGATCCGCGGGGGATTCGTGGTGGCGGAGTTCGCGCTGTCGCTCCCGCTCCTGGCCGGTGCCGGGCTCCTGCTCAACAGCTTCCTCCGCCTCTCCCGGGTCGACCCGGGGTTCGACTTCCGGCCGATCCTGACGGTCCGGGTATCCCTGCCGTCAACGCGCTACCCCGGCGACAGCGCCATCTCGGAGTACTAGAGCCACGCGCTCCCGCTGGTGCGGCAGGTGTCCGGCGTACTCGACGCAGGACTCGGCAGTTCCATCCCGCCGGACGACGGTGGCAATAGCAACAACAACTTCGATCTCATCGACCGGCCGGTTCCGGCCGGCACTGCTCAGCCGACAGCGGCGTGGCCCACTGTGACCGCCGAGTATTTCAAGGCGCTGGGGGTGCCGCTGCTCGAAGGACGTCTCTTTACCCCCGCGGACACCGGGTCAGCCCCTCCCGTAGTGGTGGTCAGCCGGGCCTGGGCGCGGCACTACTTCCCCGACGGGACCGCGGTTGGCCGCCACCTCATTTCGGGCGGCTGCACCAGCTGCCCGCCGACGACAGTCGTTGGCGTGGTGGGCGACGTGAAATACGAGGGGCTGGGTGGCCGCGCAGACGCAGCCTATGATCCCGTGACCGCTGGGTGGTCCCGCGATCTGAATCTCTTTGTGCGAACGGCGGCGGCGCCGGCTGAGGTCCTCGACCGGGTCCGCGCGGCGCTCCGCTCGGTCGATCCAGCGGTACCACTGGATGACGCGGCGCCGATGGAGGACCGGCTCTACGCTTCGGTGGCGCAGCCGAGGCATTGGACGGCGCTGCTCGGCGGCTTCGCGGTCGCGGCCCTGGTCCTGGCCGCGGTCGGCATCTTCGGCATGCTGTCCTACACGGTCCGCACCCGTCGGCGCGAGATCGGGGTGCGGATGGCGTTAGGCGCCCGCCCGCACGCGGTGGTAGCCATGATTGTGCGTTGGGGAATGGGTCTGGCACTCCTGGGTGCCGCGCTGGGGCTCGGGGTGGCCCTGCTCTGGACTCCCCGGATTGCGGATTCGCTCTTCGACGTCAGCGCTACGGATCCGCTGACGCTGGTGGCGGTGACGGTGCTTCTTCTGCTGGTGGCCCTGCTGGCCTGCTGGTTCCCGGCCCGTCGCGCGGCGGCCATCAGCCCGGTCGAGGCGATCCGCCTGGATTAGCTAGCGAACGATGAGCTCCCCCGCCAGCCTGATATCTCTGGAGGAGCTGCCGACCATCACCCGGAAGCTGCCCGGCTCTACCACCCAACGCATTTCGCGGTCGAGCAAGCGCAACTGGTCCGGCCTCAGCGCGAAAGCGACCTCCCGCTCCTCGCCGGGTTCGAGGTGCACCGGGGCAAACCCCTCGAGCTCCTGCACCGGACGCGCGACTGAGGCCAGCCGATCCCGCAGATAGAGTTGCACCACCTCGTTCCCCGCCCGGGCACCGCGGTTCCTCACTCGGACCCGCACATGGGCGGTGTCGCCGACTGCCATGGCCGCCGGCTCGATTCGAAGATCGGAATAGTCGAACCGGGTGTAGCTGAGCCCGAACCCGAAGGGGAAGAGCGGCTGCCCGGTCAGATCGAGGTAGTCGTCGCCCCGGCCGGTCGGCTTGTGATTATAGCTGAGCGGCAGCTGGCCTTCCGCAATGGGGAAGGTGATCGGGAGGCGTCCGGCGGGATCGGCATCGCCGAACAGGACATCGGCCACCGCGCGTCCCCCTTCCTCCCCCGGATACCAGGCGTCGATCACAGCGTCCACCCGGTCGATCCAGTGCGTCATGGTAATGGCGCTCCCACCGATCAGGACCACCACCACTGGCCGGCCGGTGGCGGCGATGGCGGCGATCAACTCCTCCTGGTGGCCCGGTAAATTCAGGAAAGCACGGTCGCGGAACTCACCCTCCTCGATCCCGGCGACGACGAGAGCGACCTCGCTCCGGCGGGCCGCGGCGACCGCGGCGGCGATCCGAGACCGCCACTCGTTCGGAACGCCCGCGTCCCATACCAATTTCACCCGCGTGCCCCCCATGCTCTCGAAGTATTCCAGGCGAAGGGGGTAGCTCTTCCCGGGCTGCAGCGTGAGGGCCACCAGGTGGCTGCCCGAGGACCGCTTCTTCCAGTTGTCGATCAGCAGCTTGCCGTCGAAATAGAGCCGGTACCCGTCGCTGCCTTCGACCCCAATGCGGTGGGCGCCGCCCGGTGGCACGGTCACCGTGCCGGTCCACCGCACCGAGAACCAGTCGAATGGAATGTCGGGCCCAGGTGAATCCAGCGTCCATCCGAAGTCGACCCTCGGGTCGGTGCGGACCAGGCGCGGCTCCCCCTCGAGCGCGGGGTTGTCGAAATACTCCCCGCGAAGTCCCCTGACGTGCTGGCCGTCGGCCACAGAGGCAAGCTGCCCCGCCGGGATCGGGACGTACTCCGGGGTGCCGCGGCCGGGGCCCGCCGCATAGCGCACCGCGGCGGACCGCCCCAATTGGGCGCGGACCCCGTCGAGGATAGACACCTTCCCGATGCCGGGCCCGCTGTAGCCGCCGAGACGGGCCTCGACGGCGTCGCGGCCAATCACGACGATTGACTTCACGGTCCGCCGTAGGGGAAGAAGCCCGCGCCCGTTCTTGAGCAGGACGATCGAGGCGTGGGCGGCTTCGAGCGCCAGCGCCCGGTGATCGGAGTGCCCGTTCCAGTAGGCGGCGCTGTCCGGGCTCACATACGGACGCTCGAACAGACCTAGCTCGAACTTGGTGCGGAGCACCCGGGTCACCGCGGCATCAATAACCGAATCAGGGATCAGCCCCGCCCGAAACGCCTCGAGGTACGTCCGATGCTGCGGGTACGACGACTGGAAGATGACATCAAGTCCCGCCTCGAGCGCATCCCTGGCGGCGGTGGCGGTGCTGGCTTCGGTGTGATGCAGGACTGTGGCCCCCGCGGTGGCCGCCGCGTCGGATATGACGAAACCCTGAAACCCCCAGTCGCCTCTGAGCTTTCCGGTCAGAAGGGCGCGGTTCTGAGTGGCGGGTACGCCGTCGACGGAGTTGTAGGCGGTCATGAGCGACCGGGCATGAGCCTCGGTGATGGCGGCCTTGAAGGGGGGAAAGAGGTTCTCCTCCAGAAAACGCTGGTCGTAGTCGATGGGATAGCTGTCGCGCCCGCCCTCCCCCACGTTGGCCACGAAATGCTTCGGTGTCGTCACGATGCCGGCGTGCTCGAAGGCGCCGATGAAGGCCCGCCCCATGAGCGAGGCCAGGAGCGGATCCTCGCCGTAGGTCTCCTCCACCCGGCCCCAGCGGACGTCGCTCGCGAGGTTCACTACGGGGGACAGCACCTGCCTGACGCCGCGGCTTCCGGTTTCACGCGCGATCGCACCGGCCACCCGTGCCATCAGGGCGGTGTCCCAGGTCGCCGCCAGCGCGATGGCCTGGGGGAAGACCGTGGCGCCGTCGCGGACCAGACCGTGCACCGCCTCATCGAACGGAATGATGGGAATGCCCAGCCGAGTCCGCTCGACGAAGTATCGCTGGATGGCGTTGATGCGCTTGGCGTGCGCGGCCGCGCCCGACGCTTCACCGGCCGACGCGATCTGGAGTCCGAAGATGCCGTGGGAGTAGTCGTTGGCCGGATCGTCCAGATCGCCGGGGATCATGAACAGCTGCCAGAACTTGTCCTCCAGGGTCATCCGGCCCAACAGATCGCGCACTCGATCGGCGATCGCCGCGCGGGGATCGCGATACGGGACCGGCTCCCCCGACTGCGACGCCGCGGATCCGGGAAGGACGACCCAAGTGAGGAGCAGGGCTGCCAGCGGATACCGGGCACGAGCCATCTCGGGGCCTCCGAAGGAGCGCTGCCAGTGGGGAGATGCAGTGGCAGCGAATCCCCGGACAATGAGGGCACCGAGGATGAGGGGCAAGCCCGGCGTCGCCGCCCATGCGGCCGAGCCAGCTTGACTTCCGTGCTAGTGATGGCAGGATACAGCAATTCTGGCTGCAGCTGAGCCATGGGTCAGACCACATGCGGGGACTCGTGACCACCGACTTCTACGATCGCCTCGCTCCTTACTACGACCTACTCTTCGAGAACTGGGATGCCAGCATCGACCGCCAAGGCGCCCAGCTCAACACCTTGATCCGTGCCGAGTGGCCCGGAGCTCAGCGCATCCTCGACGCGGCGGCCGGCATCGGGACCCAGTCTCTCGGCCTTGCGGCTCTCGGCTACCGCGTCAGCGCTTCTGATCTCTCGCCGCACGTGCTGGCCCGCGCAGCTGCCGAAGCCGCCAAGCGAGGTCTCCAGATCGGCACCGCGGTAGCGGACCTTCGTCGTCTCTCCCAGGTTCACCAACCCCACGATGTGGTGCTGGTGTGCGACAACGCCTTACCCCACCTCTTGACGGATGATGATATTCGGCTGGCCTTGCGCGAGTGCCTGACCTGCACCACCCCTGGCGGTGGCTGCCTGCTCTCGATGCGCGACTACCCAGACCGTCCGGGCACCGGATCGGAGTTCCACCCATATGGGCTCCGCTGGCGTGACGGCCGGCGGTACGTC
>JBGPJS010000133.1:0-9053 GCA_041485505.1 Gemmatimonadota bacterium
CAGCGCGCTGGCCAAGGGCGAGGACCGGGAAGCCGAGAAAAACCTTCGCACCCTCACGGCCTTCGCAGGAAAGTCCCCCGAGGGCAAGCCGCGGCGGATTCATCTCCGGTTCCTGGTCTCCCCGGTGGGACTCGGCGGCCAGGGCCGGGTGGAGACGATCACCTTGGGACGGAACCGGCTGGTCCTCGGCAAAGGCGAGGGCATCCGCGCCGAAGCGACCGGAGAATCCGAGTCCCTTCCTGCCGGACTGGTGTTCCGCTCGGTCGGCTACCAGGGGACCGGCGTCCCGGGTCTGCCGATCGACGCCAGGCGCGGGATCATCCCTAACGAGAAGGGCCGGGTCCTCTCGACCGCCGTGACCCCCTCTCGCGGAGAGTACGTGGTGGGCTGGATCAAGCGGGGACCCAGCGGTGTGATCGGCACCAACAAACCGGATGCGGTGGAGACCGTGGACCGGTTGCTTGAGGACCTCGCGGCCGGCCGTCTCGCGCCCGCCTCGTCGGCCTCGCGGGAGGGGATCGAGCGCCTGCTCGGGGACCGCAAGGTCCGCTTCGTGAGCTACCACGACTGGCGCCGGCTGGACGAGCTGGAGCGGGCCAACGGAAAGGCGGCGGGACGCCCGCGCGTCAAGTTCACCCGGGTGGAAGAGATGCTGGCCGCGCTCGACCAGAGCCCGGCGGGAGCGGCTCACCCAAGCTGAGAGGAGGGTCCGGTGCGGAAGCACTTTCTGCAGGTCGCCATCGTCACTGCTCTCCTGGCAGGCTGCAAGGCCGCCGGCCAATTTCTCGAGGAACTATTCAAGGAACGCCCCCCTGCCCCACTCGACGCGGCAGAGATCTCCAGTGATGTCCGTCTGGACTCCACGGCACACATACTCGGCAGCTTCGTCGGAGAAGGCACCTCCCGGCAGGTGCATCTCCTCTCCAGTGACACCGGATTCATCGCGGTACTGGCGCGGCGATACGGCCCGCCCGAGGCAAGTCGGGGGGACGTGTGGGGATGGCTCGCCCGGCGGCGGGTCTATCGGCTGGATCTGGATGCGACGGGCGCCGCCTCACTCACCGCCGGCGCCATGCTCGCGGGATCACCCGACGGTCACACCCCGGTGCGGCTGTGGTCGCTCCTCCTCCGGGGAAGCGATTGCGGCTGGCGGGGTGTTCAGGCCGAGTTGGTCGTAGGGGAGGCCCGGAGCGGAGGCCCCTCTCTCCGCGGGCCCGTCGTCGGGTCGTTCCGGGCTCCGGAGCGCTCCGCCTCCGGGACGCCGTATTTTCGCCACATCGCACCCGACCCGTCGGATTCTCTCATTGGCGATCTGCTCAGGCGAACCGAGCGCGCCATGGACTCGGTGCTGGCTCGGACCCTCCCCTCCCGTGAACAGCTCGCGCCTCGCGAGCCGGGGGAACGGATCGAGATCAATACGCTGGAGGACATCGACGCGGCGGACGTGCTTCCATTCAACCTGGAAGATGGCCGGGTACGCTACGCGATTTCGCTGCGGGAACGCCGGTTGACGGCCGAAGGCGAGGAGGTCATGGCGGCAACGGTCATGGCCTGGGACAGCGCCGGGGCCTGGCAGCAGTTCATTTTCCGCCCCATCCTGTTGGATCTGCACCGTGGCCGGATGGCGGCCCGCGGCACCGGGCGTCTGCCGGTATTCTGGCGCCGCCTGGAAGCGGTGAGCGGATTCGCGTTCGGGCGGGACTACTTGTGGATGGAACAGGTGGATGTGAAGGATGGGAGCGTGCTCTGGGCGATCCTCGAGCCGAGAAGCAACACGGTCGTCGCCGCCGCGGAGGTCGATGGGCCGTGTCGGTGACGGCGGGAGCGGCGGGACGACGGGACGATCGCCCTACCGCCGTTCCGCCGTTCCGCCCATCTTGTGCTTATGAAGATCTACACTCGCACCGGCGATGAAGGGGAGACCGGTCTCTTCGGCGGTGGACGGGTGGCCAAGGACCATCCCCGGGTCACCGCCTACGGCGACGTGGACGAGCTGAACTCGATGATCGGAGTCTGCCGGGCCACGTCCCCAGTCGAATTCTTCGATGACCTTCTCAAGACTATCCAGCGCGACCTCTTCTCGATCGGCGGCCAGTTGGCGACACCCGACCCGGCCTCGGTGAGCAAGGCGCTGGAGAAGGCTGAGCTTTCGGCGGGCCAGGTGTCGGCCTTCGAGCGGGCCATCGACGAGGCCGATCGGGAACTCCCTCCGCTCCGGGCCTTCGTGCTCCCGGCCGGCACCGCAAAGGCGACGGCCCTTCATCTGGCGCGTACCATCTGCCGCCGGGCCGAACGCCGGGTCGTGAGCCTCGCGCGCGACGCGCCGGTGCCTGAGTTGTTCATTGTCTACCTCAATCGCCTGTCCGATCTTCTGTTCACGCTGGCCCGCCTGGCCAATCATCGCGCCGGCGTGGGAGACGTGACTTGGTGAGATGCGAGTCAGAAGTGAGAAGGGGGAATCCCGCCGAGCCGCCTTTCTTTTCCTCTCCTCCCCTCTTACATCTCATTTCTTACATCTCACTGCTCAGCCATGACACCGATCATCGTTTCCCACGCCCTCGGCAGCTATCCCGTGCTCATCGAGTCGGGGAGTCTTCTGATTTTGCCGCAGCTGGTTCGGGAGCACCTGCCGCGGCGGCGGTTGGTGATGATCTCCGACACGACGGTGGACCGGCTCTATGACGAGTGGACTCAGGGCACGGCCGAGGCTCGACAGCTCGGCGCCCGTGCCAGCGAGGCCGGGATCCGCCTTCACCCCGAGGCCCGCCTCACCTTCCCGGCCGGTGAGGTCTCCAAGACTCGCGAAACCTGGCAACGCCTTTCCGACCAGATGCTGGCGCAAGGATTCGGGCGCGATACCGGGATCCTGGCGCTGGGGGGCGGGGTGGTGGGTGACTTGGCGGGTTTCGTCGCCGCCACCTATCTACGGGGGATCCCGTTCCTGCAGGTTCCCACCACACTCCTGGCGATGCTCGACGCCTCGGTCGGCGGCAAGGTCGGGGTTGATACGCCGCAGGGGAAAAACCTCATCGGCGCCTTTCATCCGCCCGCGGCCGTCCTGATCGACCCGCTGACTCTTCTCAGCCAGCCCGAACGCGAATACCGGCACGGGCTGGCGGAGGCGGTCAAACACGGACTGATTGCGAATCGGGAGTATTTCGAGTGGATCGAGCGCCGGGTGCGTCCGCTCAAGGCTCGGGAGTTGAAAGCCCTGAGCGAGCTCATCCGGCGCAGCGTCGAAATCAAGGCGGAGGTCGTGGCCGCCGACGAGCGGGAGGCGGGACGGCGGGCGGTGCTCAACGCCGGGCACACCGTGGCCCACGCGGTGGAACAGGCCTCCCATTACGCCATTCCGCACGGTGAGGCGGTTGCGGTGGGGCTCATCGCGGAGTGCCGAATCGCCGAACAACTGGGGGTGGCGCCAGCGGGCATCGCGACCCGCGTCACCCGGTTGCTGTCGGGCCTCGGACTCCGCGCCAGGATCCGCGCCGGGACTTCACTCGAGGAGATCGTGAGGGCCATGGCGAGCGACAAGAAGAACCGTGAAGGAGCCATTCGGTTCGCACTCCCCAACGCCCTGGGCAGCATGCATGAGGGAAGCGGCAGCTGGACCCTGCCGGTGGGCCGGGAAGCGATAGAGGAAGGAGTCCGCGGCATCGTTTAATCACACTCTCTCCCACACTGTTTCCCCGCCTTCCCACCTTTCCGCATCAATCTAATTACTTGTCAGTGAACAACTTAGGCAGTTGAAACTGGGCGACTCTGGCCTGGTCGGATGGGGATAAGTTGACAAACGCGCAAACTCGCTACTACAAAACGATTTGTGATGTGGAAAGAAAATTTTGCTTGACCACTTTTTAGTCGCTTCCTATATTCGCAGTCCTTTTCCGCGGCCCACCCCAGGGCCGGCCTCTCCTGCAAAAATGCGGTCGACACCATCCGAATCGGGGTGTGTATGGCTTCACGTAGCGTAAGCCGGGCCAAGCCGTTTTTTCGTCCAGCCGCGACCGGTGCGTTCGACCAATATCTGCAGGATATTCAGAAGCTCCCCATGATCACCGACCCCGACGAGGAAAAGCGCCTCGCCCGCAAAGCGCAGAAGGGAGACGAGAAGGCCGCCGAGCGGCTGGTGACCGCGAACCTTCGCTTTGTGATCTCCTATGTGAAGAAGTACCAAGGCCACGGGCTCGATCTCTCCGAGCTGGTCGCCATCGGCAATGAGGGCTTGCTCAAGGCGGTCAAGAAGTTCGACCCCGAACATGGAGTGAAATTCATCTCGTACGCGGTGTGGTGGGTCCGGCAGGCCGTCCTCAAGGCCCTGGCCGAACAGACTCGCAGCGTTCGAATCCCGCTCAACCAGAACTCGGCCCTCATCCGGATGTCCCGGGCGGAGACCTTCCTGTCCCAGGAACTGGGTCGCGAACCCACCGATGTCGAAATCGCCCTCGCCCTCAACGACAGTGTCGACAACATCCGTTCCGCCCGCCGGATGACATCGGCCGAGCTCTCGCTCGACGCGCCGGTGGAGCGGGGTGACAAGGGGGCCAGCACGCTCGGTGAGCGCTTCGCGGGTGTGGAGGGCGGAGAAATCGAGGAGAAGACCGACGCCAGGCTCATGCGCGAGTTCATCGACCGGATCTTCGAGCGCTACCTGACCCCGCGCGAGCGGAAAATTCTCTACCTCTATTACGGCCTGGAAGAAGGCTCCGAAGCGCTCACCCTGGAGAAGATCGGTGCCCTGCTGGGCGTCACCCGCGAACGCATTCGCCAGATCCGGGAACGCGCCTTCGAGAAGCTTCGGGAGTCACCCGATGTGAAGGGGCTGAAGGGATTTTGGGTGGCGGCGTGAGAGCCGTTGGCCTTTAGTCGTTAGCGGCTCCGATCGCGCCCGACCCTCTCCGCCCAGTGGCAGAGAGGGTCGTTCGTTCCTGGAAACGCTAAGGGCTCACGGCCAAAGGCTAACGGCCAACGGCCAATGGCTAATGGCTAATGGCTATATTCCACTATGCCCACCCGGCTCCCCCTCTTCCCACTCAACGTAGTCCTGTTCCCGGGGGCGCCGCTACCGCTCCACATCTTCGAACCGAGGTACCGGAAGATGCTGGCGGACTGCCTGGAAGGCGACCAGCGTTTCGGGATCACCACCGTGGGCTCGACCAGGGAGACCCCGGTTGAGGGCGAGATCGGCTGTATCGCCCACATCCGGGCCTGCCATCAGCTTCCCGACGGACGCTCCAATCTGGTGGTCCTGGGGGAACGCCGCTTCGTGGTGCGGGAGCTCCTCGACGAAGACCAACCCTATCACGTCGCCCTGGTCGAGGCGTTCGACGACGACCCGGACCCGCCGGCAGACCCCGATGCGCTGGCCGACCTCCGGCGAAAGACCGAGGCGTACGCCGCCGCCATGGCGGTACTGAACGACGCGACCTCGGCCGACATCGAGTGGCCGGAGGACGCGCCCGGACTCTCGTTTCAGGTGAGTGCCCTGCTGGAGCTGCCTCTGGCCACCCGGCAGCGGTTGCTCGCGCTCCGCTCCGCCACCGAGAGGGTGCGTCTGCTGTTGCAGCTTCTGCCGGATCTTACTCATGATGCCGCGACTCGGGCGCGGATTCACGTGGGGGCGCGCTCCAACGGCAAAGGCGGACATCACCCGCAGATTGTCACCGAACCATGAGCCCATCGCTGGCCGAGGCCCTGAGCCGGATCGTGGGTGCCCGCTGGGTCCGCTATCGTCCGGCGGAGCTGGCGACCTATCGGGCCGACGGCCTGCCGACACACGAGTCCACGCCCGGCCTGGTGGTGCTACCGGGCAATCGGGAAGAGGTCGCCGCGGTCCTTCGTTTGCTCCACCTCCTCCAGGTGCCGTTCGTCGCGCGCGGGGCGGGGACCGGACTCTCCGGTGGAGCACTGGCCGGGGCGGATGCAGTGCTCGTCGCCGTCACCAGGATGGCTCGGATCCTCGCGATTCACCCGGAGCGGCGGCGGGCCGTGGTCGAGCCGGGAGTGGTGAACGCCCGGCTCTCCGAGGCGACGCTGCCCTTTGGCCTGCACTACTTGCCCGACCCCTCGAGCCAGAGCGCCTGCACCATCGGCGGCAACGTCGCGGAGAACGCCGGCGGTCCCCATTGTCTCAAGTACGGAGTCACCACCAATCACGTGGTGGCCTTGGAGGTGGTGCTGGCCGATGGTTCGATGCTGCAACTGGGCTCGCCCCAGGGGGAGGCCTGGGGGCCCGACCTGGTCGGGCTCTTTGTGGGGAGCGAGGGGATGTTCGGCATCGCCACCGAGATCACGGTACGGCTGGAACCGCTGCCGCAGGCCATCCGCACCATCTACGCCGATTTCATGAGCCTGCGCTCGGCGAGCGAAGCGGTGTCCGCGATCATCGCCTCCGGGGTCGTCCCCGCGGCACTCGAGATGATGGATCAGTCCTGCCTCAAGGCGGTCGAGGCGTCGATCTTTGCCACGGGTGGGCCCACCGACGCCGCGGCGGTGCTGCTGGTGGAACTGGACGGCCCCCCCGACGTCGTGCCGGCGGAGAGCTGCCTGGTCGAAACCGTTCTGCGCCAGCTTGGGGCGCGGGCGCTCCGGAGCGCCACGACAGCGGCGGAGCGGGCCCGGCTCTGGCAGGGACGGAAGAAGGCGTTCGGTGCTCTGGGACGGATCGCTCCCGATCTCGCGGTGCAGGACGCGGTCGTCCCCCGCTCCGCCCTGCCGGACATCCTCGACCGAGTCGGTGAAATCCGCGACCGCCACCGGCTGGAGATCAGCAACGTCTTCCATGCCGGAGACGGAAACCTGCACCCCTGCATCAGTTTTGACCGGCGGGACGCCGCCCTGGTCGCGCGGGTCCAGACGGCAAGCCGCGAGATCATGGAGGCCTGCCTCGCGGCCGGCGGGAGTATCACCGGCGAGCACGGGGTGGGCTCCGACAAGATGACCTATATGCCGCTCGCGTTCGACCCCGACACGCTCGGGGCCATGCGTGCGGTGAGGCGGGCGTTCGATCCGGACGAGCGAGCCAACCCGAACAAGGTCTTCCCGCTGCACGCCTGTCGCGAGTGGCGGCGCGGCAAGGGGACAGCGGCATGAGCCAAGCGATCCTGGCCCGGCTCGGGGCGTTGCTGGGCGACGCCTGCGTGGACCAGGACCCGAAGGGACTGCCACGCGCCATCCCGGAGAGCGAGGACGCTCTGGCCCTGGTCTGCCGCACCGCGCACGAGGAGCACTGGAAGATTCGGGTCGAGGGCCGGGGTACCTGGCTGACTCCCGATGCGCCCGCCGATCTGGCTCTCAGCACCCGGGGCCTCGACCGCATCGTCTCGGTGAGTCCCGCCGACCTGGTGGCTACGGTCCAGGCGGGTGCACCGTACGAGGCGGTCCGGCGACAACTGGCGGAACCCAGCATGTGGCTGGCTCTCGACCCACCCGGACGGCCGGAGCGGACCATCGGCTCCGTGCTCGCCACCGCGACCGCCGGGCCGCTGCGGCACGCCTTTGGGCCGGTGCGGGACCACGTTCTGGGGTGCACCACTGCAACCGGCGACGGTCGCCTGGTGAAGTCGGGCGGTCGGGTGGTCAAGAACGTCGCGGGTTATGATCTCACCAAGTTGCAGGTCGGCGGGTTCGCTGGGTTCGGCATCATCACCCAGGTCCACCTGCGCCTCAGGTCCATCCCGCGCGCCGATACCACGTTCATCGCGCACGGGAGCCGTGACGCACTGGCCTCGGCTGGACGGGTGGTGACCGCGGCCCAGATCGGCGCGGCGGCGGTGGAGCTATTCTCCCCCGCGCTCGCGGCTGACTCGGAGTGGGTGCTCGGAGTGCGGTTGGTCGGGAGCGAGGCCACCGTGGAGGCCGAATCGCGCCGCCTGGAACGGGAAACAACGGTGACCTGGCAGCAGCTCCCGGTAGAGCGGAGTGGGTCGTTCTGGAGCCTGGCCGCCCGCGCGACGCTGGGCGGCCCGGTAACGATTCGTCTCGGTGCGCTGGCCGACGGCTTGGATGAAAGCCTCGACCTTGTGGCCGAACTGCTCGATGAAGGGCTGATCTCCGCGGGCGCGGGCGTCGGCACCATCCGCTGGACCGGCGAGGCCTCCCTCGATCGGCTCCGGACCCTCCGCCGCCAGGCGGCCGGCCGCGAAATCCCAATGACGCTCGAGCGCGCCCCCTGGACGCTGCGCCGTTCCCTGGGGCATTTCGGGGCCTACCGCGAAGGGGTCGGCCAGCTGGTGGGCCGGCTCAGGGAGAGCTTCGATCCCGGCCAATGTCTCAGCGTAGCGTTGGAGGGAGCGGAAGGGGAATAGAATGGGCCGCAGATGAACCCGGATGAACGCAGATCGTTCCGTCTCCCGGCAACACTCCCTGCCCAGAATCATTTCCTCTGTTCTTGTCCTCTCAAGGAGAGGGTCCGCCAATGGGAGCCGAGGTCAGAACAGGAACGGCCAAGGTGATCGACTCATCTGCGTTCATCTGGGTTGATCTGCGGCCGCGTTCTGGTTCCGGTGAAGTGCCCTGATGCCGGCTCCGAGCGATTTCTCGACATTGGACCCCTGCGTTCACTGCGGATTCTGCCTTCCAGCTTGCCCCACCTATCTGGCCACCGGTGACGAGGCCGATAGCCCAAGGGGCCGGATCGTGCTCATGCGAGCCCTGGAGCGGGGAGAGATTCCGGCGGACGACGCGGGACTGCTCCAGCACCTCGACGCCTGCCTTGGCTGCCGCGGCTGCGAGCCGGTTTGTCCGGCCGGGGTCGGCTATGGCCGCGGGCTGGAGGCCGCTCGGGAGCTGCTGGCCGATCGCCGTGGGCTGGCACCCAGGGCCCGCGCGGTCCTGACCCTGTTCCGCCATGAGCCTCTGTGGCGCCCGCTCTTCACCTCTGCGCGAGTGCTACGGGGTCTGGGCATCACCAGGGCCTTGGCGGGCAGCGGGAGGCTCGGATTCGGGATGGGGATGGTGGCGGCGACGAGGGACTGGCGGGCAGGCGGGCGGGCGGGCCGACGGGCAGCTTTCTCTGTCGAATCAGGAACGGTGTCGCTGAGAGAAGAAAGATC
>JBGPJS010000134.1:0-9028 GCA_041485505.1 Gemmatimonadota bacterium
ACGCCCTTCACCCGGAGACCGAAGGCCACGTTGTCGAACACGGAGAGGTGGGGGAAGAGCGCGTAGTTCTGGAAGACGGTGTTCACGTTCCGGCGGTAGGGGGGGACCCGGGAAACGTCCTGGCCCTCCAGCATGATCCGCCCGGTGGTGGGCTGCTCGAAACCCGCGATCATGCGAAGGGTGGTGGTCTTACCGCAGCCTGAAGGGCCGAGCATGGAGAAGAACTCGCCGCGGGCGATGGTGAAATCGGCATTCTGCACCGCGACGTAGTCTCCAAACCGCTTGACAACGTGATCGACCGCGATCACGGCGTCCGGCGACGGTGGGTTCATCGACAGCGTCTCCAGGGTAGGGGATCAGCGTGAGGCTGCCAATCTGCAGCCTCGGCGACGGATTGACAACCCATCTCCCTACAGGCACCATTATGAGAGACCGGACAGGAAGCCGCAGGCCCCCCCGCAGCGGGCGATAACACCCAGCGACCTCACAACCAGGCACCATCATGACCACTGTTGCTTCCCGTGGCCCCGCGGCGAGCGAGCAATTGCTCGCCCGTGCCCGGCAGATCGGCAATGAGGAGATGAAGCAGCTCCTCGCCCGCACCCCGAAATCAGCCCGGCTCTTCGAGCGCGCCGCCCGCATCCTGCCGTTCGGCGTGGTGTCGTCCTTCCAGAAGATGCAGCCGTACCCGGTATACGTCACCCATGGGCGGGGCAGTCACATTTGGGACCAGGATGGATCTGAGTACCTCGACTTCCATTGCGGCTTCGGCGCCATGGTGACCGGGCACGCCCATCCCCGGATCACCGAAGCCATCAATGAGGCGGCTGGTCGTGGCACTCACTTCGCCGTGACCACCGAGGAGGCGGTCGCCTTCGGCGAGGAGATCTGCCGGCGCTTCCACCTCGAGATGATCCGCTTCGCCAACTCGGGGACCGAGGCGACCATGGACGCCATCCGGGTGGCGCGCGCCGCTACCGGCCGCGACGTGGTCTGCAAGATCGAGGGTTCCTACCACGGGCACCACGACGCGGTGATGTTTTCGGTCATTCCCAACGCGGACACGATGGGCGGACGGGATCGGCCGGCCAAGGCCCCGGTCTCCAAGGGGTTGGTCAAGGATGCCCATCGGTACATCGAGGTGGTGTCCTTCAACGACGGGGACCATCTCGAGCGGGTCTTCAATGAGAAGGGCCAGGAGATCGCCTGCCTCATCATGGAGCCCGCCATGATGAACATCGGGATCGTGGTTCCCCAGCCGGGCTATCTCCAGCGAGTGCAGGAGCTCTGTACCCGCCACGGGGTGGTCTTCATCTTCGACGAGATCAAGACCGGGTTCACCATCGCCGCCGGCGGCGCCACCGAGCGCTTCGGCGTCCAACCCGACCTGGTCTGTCTGGCCAAGGCCATCTCCGCCGGCCTGCCGGCGGCGGCCTTTGGTGGCCGCGCCGACCTGATGCGGCTGATCGAGAAGGGTGTTTCCCAGATGGGAACCTACAACGGGAACCCACTGGTCTCCCACGTCGGCCTGGTGAGTCTGCGCGAGGTCCTGACTCCGGCCGCCTACCAGTACCTCGCGAGACTCGGGGCCCGGCTGGTGGCCGGGTGCCAGAAGGCCATCGACCGCTTCGGGATCCCGGCCCACACCGTGGACCTGGGTGCCAAGGGGTGCGTGTCCTATCGCCCGACACCCATGAAGAACTACCGCGACTTCCTCGAGACCCTCCCTGACTTCTTCTCGGCATCCTTCCCCTGGCTGCTCAACCGCGGGATCTTCATGACCCCGGGCGACGAGGAGCAGTGGACCCTGTCGGTCCAGCACACCGAGGGGGACGTTGACCGGTACATCGACGTGTTCACCGGGTTTTGTGAGGCCCTTACTCAGTAAGCGGTGAGCAGTAAGCAGTAAGCGGGGTGTTCCGTTCCCTTCTGCCCTCCGGTGTCCTAGGACATCGGGGGGCAGCGTGTTTTCGGTGTCCCCTGTTCACTGTTCACTGTTCACTGTTCACTGTTCACTGTTCACCGTTGACCGGCCCCCCCCCCACCAATCCGATTCCCCCCTTCCCGCGTAGACAGGGCACCTCGAACACGTCGGTGACCCGACAAGGGGGAGCAGGATGAGACAGTTCCGGCATTGGTGGCTCGCGGCGGTGCTGGCGCTCACGGCTTGGGCGCCGGCCCCGGCCTGCCAGACCCCGGAGTCCTCCCGGTCGGCCGCGGTTGCCACCGCGGACACGGTCCTGGCCATCCAGACTTTCCAGTTCCGTCCCAAGATGGTCGAGATCGCGACCGGCACCCGAGTCACCTGGACCAACAGCGACGAGATCGAACATACCGTCACCTCGGGTGACGGCGAGACCGCCGACGGTCGGTTCAACGGCGTCATCGACGGCAAAGGCAAGAGCTTCAGCTTCACCTTCACCCAGCCGGGCAGGTTCACCTACTACTGCGACCGGCACCACTTCATGCGCGGCGAGATCCGCGTCAAATGACAAGGAGTCAGCACATGTTGAAGCAGTCGATGCAGCGGGGCCTCATGGGATTGGGCCTGGTCGCGACGCTCGGCCTGGGCAGCGCCCGGGCCCAGGGCACGGCGGACACCAAGATGGCGATGGAGCATTCCCCGATGGCCGTCACGGCCTCCGATCTCCGGGTTGGTCTCAACAATCTGTTTGCCGAACACCTGATTCTGGCCGGCGACGCAACCGGTGCGGCCTTGGCCGGTCGGAGCGACGAGTTCAAGGCCGCCGCCGCGGCCCTCGACGCCAATTCGGTGGCGCTGTCACAGGCGGTGGGGTCGGTCTACGGTCATGACGCGGAGGAGGCGTTCCTGGCGCTGTGGCGGAAGCACATCGGCTTTACGGTGGACTACGTGACCGGTATCGCCACCAAGGACAAGGCCAAGCAGGACGCCGCGGTGAACGCACTTCTGGGCTACACCAAGGATCTGGCGGCGTTCCTCAATGCGGCCAACCCCAATCTCCCGGTGAGTGTGGTGTCGGATCTGGTGAAGAGCCACGTGGTTGGTCTCAAGAGCGTGATCGACAACCAGGCCGCGATGAACTATGCCCAGGCGTACGCCGGAGTCCGCGCCGGCGCCGCCCACATGCAGATGATCGGCGACCCGCTCGCCGGCGCCATTGTGAAGCAGTACCCCGGCCAATTCGCGGGGATGACCGACGCGGCTTCGGCGAGCCTCCGCGCGGCGCTGAATTTGACCCTCCGGGAGCACGTCTACCTGGCGGCCTCGGCAACCGAAGCGGCGCTGGGCGGGCGGAGCCAGGAGTTCACCGACGCCGCCGGCGCGCTGGACGCCAACTCGGTTCAGCTCTCCAAGGCGATCGGGTCGGTCTACGGGGCTGATGCCGAGACTGCCTTCCTGGCCTTGTGGCGGAAGCACATCGGGTTCTTCGTGGATTACACCACCGGGGTCGCCAAGAAGGACAGGAAGGCGCAGGAGAAGGCTGTGAAGGACCTGATCGGATACGCTCGGGACTTCGCCGCGTTCCTCAACTCGGCCAATCCCGACCTGCCGACTAGCGTGGTGAGCGAGCTGGTGAAGAGCCACGTGGTGGGGCTCAAGGCGGTGGTCGATGCCCAGGCCAAGGGTGACTGGACCACGGCTTATGCCAGGCTCCGCGAGGCCGCGGCCCATATGCAGATGATCGCCGATCCGCTGGCGGATGGGATCAGCAAGCAGTTTCCGGAGAAGTTTGCCAGCCGATAGCCGTTAGCCATTGGTCCTTAGTCGTTAGCCATTAGTCGTTAGCTGCGCCAAATGGAACGACCCTTCGAGCCAAATGGCACGGAGGGTCGTTTCACTCGGCGGCAGCCAAAGGCTAATGGCTAACGGCTAACGGCTGCCTCACCGCTCCCCTCCCACCTCCAGCTTCCCCAGCTCCTTCCGAACCTCCTCGACCTCCGGCCTCACTGAGGGCTCCGGATCGGAGCGGAGCGCCAGGTAGTGCCGGTAGCTGGCAATCGCCTCCTCCTTGGCCCCGGTGAGTGCGGCCAGGCGGCCTTCCTCCCGGAGCTGGGTCGCGAGGTAGGGCATCACCTGGACCCACCAGGTGGGCCGACGCCGGACTGCGTTGAGCGCCGCCGCAGGACTCTGATACTTCTCCAGAAGTCGGGCGGTAATCAGGGCCAGCACCTCTTCTCGGGTGGGATTGTACAGACTGTAGTTGGCGTTCTGTTGCAGCGAATCCAGCCGAAGGGCAAGCCGCGCTGCGTCGGGGCTCTTCCGCCGGTCGGCGAACAGCGCCTCCAGTGCGGCGATGACCCTAGTGTCGAGCGATGGGGTGCTGGTTGGCTGGGTGGCAGTGCCCGCCCGGAGCCTCTCGATCTCGGCGGCGACTCCCGCCGTGTCGCCCCGAGTCAGGTCCCAGAAGGCCAACGCCCGGCGGGCTCCGGCCTGCAGGATCGCCCGGAGTGAATCGGCGGGCCGGGGTGCCGCGGCGATCCGCCGGAAGACCTGCACCCCGTGGAGGGCGGCGATCGAGTCCCCCGGTTCGAAAATCGCGTTCAGGATTTGTATGCCCAAGAGCTGGGGATCGTCCGGGGATTCCACCGACTGCTCCAGTTCACGACGGGCCAGCTCGGGTTTTCCGGCGACCAGCGCCAGTACCGCGTGGCCTCCATGCAGGTCGCGTTGGGCTTGAGGTGAAGTCGCCCTCGCGGCCAGCGAGTCCCAGGCCCGCAGTCCATCATCGATTCCTACCCCCATGGCATCGAGGGGCGTACGCCCCATTTCAAGGAGCAGTTCGGTGCTGGCCGGGATGGAGCGCCAGATCCGGTTCACCGTGGCCGAGTCCCCGGTCGCTGCGGCGCGATACCAGGACTGCCGCAGTTTCCAATCACTGGAGGTGTCGAACCGGGAGCGGAGCCGGTCGAGCCGGCGATCGAGGGCGGTATCACCGAGTTCCACCGCCAACTGCTGCAGGTGGATGTAGCCCGGCACGTAGGACGAGTCCACGGCCAGCGCCTTCTCGAAGTAGAAGGCGGACTTGACGGAACGATCGGGTAACCCGATGACCTGGCCGAAGTGGTAGATCTTGTCGCCGTAGAGATACCAAGCGTCGGCCCGCTCCGGCGCGAGCTGCAGGTATCGCTGCGCGGCGTCGACAATCTCCCTGGTGGAGGATGGGGCGGGGTAATGCGGCCCCGCCGTCGCGATCAGCAGGGCCTGGTCCTTCGCGCTCAGCTGGTTCCGCCCCGCCCACGCCAGCCGGAGGCCTCGCTCGGTGAGCGCCGGCTCGTTCCACCACCCCGTCGCCTGCACCGCGCCGAGCGCGGCCAGCGCAAAGCTCGAGTCCTGATCCAGCGCCTCCCGGAAGCGGGGCACCGAGGCCTGGGATCCTTGGCGGAACAGTGCGACGGCATCGAGATAGGCGCGAAGCGCCGGGAGCGGGCGCCGGGTGAGGTCCTGACCCTGGGTCCCGCTGTCCGACAATTCGGTGAGCAGCCGGCCGACCAGCTGATCGACCAGTCCACCCAGACTGTCGGGCGGACCCTCCACCGAGATCCGGGTTCGAGGCTCAGTACCACTCGCGGCGAAGAGCGAGGCGTTGAGGGTGACGCGGGTCGGGGTACCCACCACGTCGCCCTGGAGCAACCAGGCGGCGCCCTGCGTCTCGGCCAGGCGTTGGGCCTTGGCCGTGGGGAGGTCGATGTCGGACGACCCACCGGCCCCGCGCCACGCGTCAAGGGTTGCGCGAGGATCCGACGCCTGCAGTCCTCCTTCTCCCGGCAGCTTGGCCGCGAGCAGGTCCAGCATTCCTTCGCGCAGATAGTGCAAGGCCGGGTCGGCGCTCGCAACCCGAAAGGGAACGACGGCCATCAGGTGCGGGTTGGGTGGTGGGCCGCTCTCGCGATGACGCCACCACCATCCGGCCGTCGCCAGAATCACCAGCACCCCGGTTCCGATCCACACCGAGGCCCAAGAGCGGGAAACCACCACCGGCGCCGCCTGCTCACCGGTCCACTGGATAGCGTCCAACCCCTCTACCAGCGACGCGGCTGAGGCCGGCCGCCGCGCGGGATCCTTTTCGAGACAGGCCATGACCAGCGAGGCGAGGGAGCGGGGGAGTTGAACCTGCCCGGCCAGCGGTGGCGGCGCTTCGACCAGGTACGCCGTGAGCAACGCTTGTGGGCTGCGATCGTGGAATGGAGTGTGGCCGCTCAGGAGTTCATAGGCCATCACCCCGAAGGCGTAAATGTCGACCCGGTGGTCGGCGTCGGGATCGGCGGCTATCTGCTCCGGCGCCATATAGGCCGGTGTGCCCAGAGAACTCCCGGTGCCAGTCAGCTGATTGCCGTCGGTTGACGGCAGAGTTCGGGAAGACGAGAGCGCCTTGGCGATCCCAAAGTCGGTGACCATCGCCGCGCCACCACTCAAGAGCACGTTGTCGGGCTTGATGTCCCGATGGACCACGCCCTGGGCGTGGGCGTAGGACATCGCTCGCGCGACGTCGCGTAGAATGGTCACCGCCTCACGAGGCGGAACTGCCTGGCCATCGCGCAGCCGGTTCCGGAGCGATTCTCCAGTGACATACGGCATGACGAAGTACGGAATGCCTCCGGCCTCCCCGGCCTGGAGTACGGGAACCAGGTGAGGGTGCTGCAGCTGAGCGGCGAGCTGGATCTCCCGCCGGAATCGATCGGCGCTCAGGCCTTCGGTGAGATTGGAGTCGAGCACCTTGACGACCACCCGCCGGCCGAGGCTCACGTCCTCCGCCAGAAACACCCGGGCCATTCCGCCAGCGGGAAGCTCCCGTTCCAGGCGCAGCGAGGATGGCAGGTTCTGCTGAAGCCGCTGTTCGAGATCGGATGCCATTGGCCGGACGGGTCCCCCGGGGTGGGGTTCGAGCGCTAGACGCCGCTGCAACACAAAAGGTCGCACGTCAGTCTCGCTTGCACCACACCCCGACGCCGCCGTCGAGGCCAGCGCTCAGCGAACCAGATGCCGCCGGAGCCAGGTGGCCAGGGTGTCGAGCACCGCCGCCGGCACGGCCGGGTCTGTCAACGTGGCGTATTCGGAAGGAGAGCCGTCGGTGGGAGATGGAAGGAACAGGTGATTCAGTCCGGGGAATACCCGGACCGTCACGTCCCGATTGCCGCCCGATCGGATGATTCCGGCGAGGGTGTCGGCCTGGCCGGCCGAGACCTGGCGGTCGAGCGCGCCTTGCAGGATGAGCACCGGCTGCCGGATCCGGCCGGCGGTCGGGCGCGGGTCGTAGCGAACGAACCAGCGGAGCCATGGGTTTCCGGGGGTCGAATCGTTCCGCACCGCTGCCTCCGCTACCCGGAGCCGGTCGGTTCGCTCGCTGTCCGAAATGCCCGGCGTCGTGAGCACTGGCCAACGCGCCTGGTCCACCAGGACATCGATCCCGGGCTTGGCGGGGCCCGCCAGGATCACCAGCGCCCGAAGCCGTCGATCACTCGTGGCCAGCATCGGTCCTATAATGCCACCCTCGCTGTGTCCCGCGAGGGCAATGCGCTCGGGATCGATGTCAGACCGCTGCCGGAGCCACGCGACCTGGGCTCGAGTGTCCTCGGCCAGGTCCGCGGTCGTGGCCGATTCGGGGTGTCCCGTGCTGCTGCCGAAACCACGATCGTCGCAGCGCAGGGCCGCGATGCCTTCGGCGCCGACCAGCTCAGCCAACTGACGGAAGGGATGATAGCCCGGCAAGAGCGGCCAGAGTTCTTCGTCACGGGTCTGGCCGCCCGAGCCGGTGATCGTCACCACGGCGGGAAAGGGTCCCGGTCCAGTTTGGGGGAGGGTCAGGGTACAACCCAGCGAGAGGGTATCGTCACCGGTCCCGCCCCGGACCCGGACCGCTTCCGCTCGAATGGAACTTCCGGGTGTGGGACTGTAGTCCGGCGGCGGTCGATAAAGTCCCGCGAGCGGCGGGAGGCTCTCCGGTTGGGCGGCACGAACCGCATGCAGACGCTGGGAGGGCACATCGATCGCGATCGCTTGTTGGTCGGCCAGAAGCACCAGGATATCGATGCTCCCGAGGTTGAGGCGGGCAGAATCGCCAGCGAAGCGCACTGTGACGGGCCGGACCGTGTCGGGGCTGCCCGGCACCAGGACCCGGTAATTCGAGTCCCGATTTCCGGCGCGGAGGGCGAGCTCGGCGAAGCTGACCAGTGACTGGGGCGGCATGACGAAGTCGAAGTCGGCCAGCCGAGTCCGGTCGAACGGTGTGGCGCCGAGTCGGCCGGTGATGTGAACGGAATCGCCGACCAGATCCGCGCGGTAACTGCCCCGGGCCGAGTCGCCAGCGGCGTTGG
Source organism: Gemmatimonadota bacterium (assembly GCA_041485505.1). Taxonomy (GTDB): domain Bacteria; phylum Gemmatimonadota; class Gemmatimonadetes; order Gemmatimonadales; family GWC2-71-9; genus JBDUEA01. The sequence continues at coordinate 8,296 of JBGPJS010000134.1, forward strand.
TGATCGTGAGACTGAACCCGGCGAAGCCTCCCTGGATGTTCTGCAGGGCCACACTGGTGAGGCGGAGATTGATCAGCGGGATCACCGTGGTCTGTTCAAACCGGCCCAGGCTCCGCCGGAAGGACTCCCGCCCCACCTCCGCCGTCCCCTGCATGAACTGAAATACCCCTGCGTCCGGAGTCTGGGCCGCGACTCGCTGCGGGACCAGCAGGAGTGCCAGCGGGAGTAGCCTGCGCATCTCAGACATCACCGCTGTAGCCTTGCCCTGAAGTGAGGAGCCGACCGGCTCCTTTAGTGACATTCCCAACCGGGGCTTCTCCGGGCCGCTTGAGCGGAGGGTAGCTTGCTCTCGGACACCCCGCTCACTGCTCACCGCTCACTTCTTTTTTCTCCCCGCCTGCTCCACTGCCCGCCGCAACAGGAATTCCACTTGCCCGTTGAGTGACCGGAGCTCATCCGCCGACCACTGCTGCAGCGCGGCGTAGAGCTCCGGGTCGATCCGGAGGAGGAAGGTCTTCCGTTCCGCCACGGTCGACTAGTAGAGGGTGCCCGCGTTGACCACGGGCATGGTGTTTTGCTCGGAACAGAGCACTACGAGCAGGTTGCTCACCATGGCGGCCTTCCGCTCCTCGTCCAGATGGACGATCTGCTTCTTGGACAGCATGTCGAGGGCGGACTCCACCATGCCCACGGCGCCATCGACGATGATCTGCCGGGCGGCGATCACCGCACT
>JBGPJS010000135.1:0-8992 GCA_041485505.1 Gemmatimonadota bacterium
CTGCTTACTGCTCTCCCTAACATCTCCCCGCTCCCTAGCCCCCGCGCGTGCTGCACCAGCCAGGTCAGGAACAGGCCGCCGTAGCCGATCGTGAGGCCACCCCAGAACCAGACCAATCCCCACGCCTCGGTCTCGACGTGGGCGCTCAGCAACAGGCAGCCGGTTCCCAGGGCGGGCCAGCAGAGAGCCGACCGCCAGATCCTCAGCCGATCCTGCTGCCACTCCTCCTCCGCACGCTCGATCTGGGCCGCCCGCCGGGCCTCGAGCTCGCGACGCAGGGTGATAAACAACGGTTGGCTCGCTTCGGATCCCGCCGGTTGGGTCACCAGACCTCCCTGGATTCCCCACGATACGTCCTCTGGTCCCGCCGCGCCAGCCGGCCAAACCAATTTGCCGCGGATAAACACCGAGAACAGGGATCAGACCATGGTTTCCGGATCGCTTCTCGATTCTGAGCCGAAAAGTACTGGCTGTATCCGCGTTCATCCGTGTTCATCCGCGGCCTCATTCTGTCAGTCCGACGGAACTGATCCGCAGGAAAATGCTGTCGCTCGCGCTGAAATGATGACGGCTCGGCGACCCACCGCCCTACCTTGTCGGCATGTCTACCCAGCTCGCCGCCCATCTCGAGGAGGCTCGTCACCTCCTCCAGCGCCATTTCGGCTACCCCGAATTCCGCCCGGCCCAGCGACGAGTCGTCCAGTCGGTTATCGCCGGTCGGGACGCCTTGGCCGTGCTTCCGACCGGCGGCGGCAAGTCGATCTGCTTCCAGGTGCCTGCCCTCGTTCTCGGCGGCCTCACCGTCGTCGTCTCCCCGCTCATTTCCCTGATGCAGGATCAGGTCACCGCTTTGACGGCCCGGGGAATTCCGGCCGCCCTCCTCAACAGCACCGTGCTCAAGGCGGTGCAGGAAGAGACCCTGGCGGCCGTGCGCGCCGGGACCCTGCGCCTCCTCTACGTCTCTCCCGAGCGGCTGGAGACCCTGGCGCCCCAGTTGAGCGCCATGGGCATACGCCCCGGCCTCCTCGCCATCGACGAGGCTCACTGTATCACCGAGTGGGGCCACGATTTCAGACCGAGCTATCGAAGGCTGCGTAGGGCCCGCTGGGGGCTGGGGTCGCCGCGGACCGTGGCCCTCACCGGCAGCGCCACCCCCGCGGTCCGCGACGATATTGCCGCGGCGCTCGGTCTCCGTCACTACGATCTGCACCTGGGCTCGTTCGACCGGTCCAACCTCTGGTTCGGGGTGATCCCGGTGGGAGACGAGCGGGCTCGGCTGCGCGCCCTGGTCGAGCTGCTTCGCGGCGACGATCGGATGGCTATCGTCTACGCCCCCACCCGCAATGTGACCGAAGCCATCGCGCGGGTGCTGATCACGGAGGGGTTCCGCGCCGCGCCGTACCATGCGGGACTTGCCAAGGGGGCGCGGGCCGCGACGCTCAACCGGTTTCTCGAGGATGAGGTCGAGGTGGTCGTGGCCACCTGCGCCTTCGGGATGGGGATCGACAAGCCCAACGTGCGGTTGGTGGTTCACTGGAGCATGCCCGCGACTCCGGAGTCTTACTATCAGGAGGCCGGGCGTGCCGGACGGGATGGCCGTCCCGCACGGTGCATCATGCTCCAGCGTCCGGGCGATCCAGCGCTGCATCGGCGGCAGCTCGACGTGACGTTTCCTTCTCCCCGACTCCTCCATCGAATCTGGCACCAGCCCGGCGGCCGCCGCGGTCAGCCCGCCAACGTGCTGGCCTCGGCGGACCGACTGAGTCGTGAGCTCCACCCGGAACGCGGCCCGGTGGACTGGCGGCCGGTGCGGGAGCGCCGCGGCCGAGCCGAAGAACGCATTGCCGCCATGGAACAGTACGCGGCCGGTCGCGGCTGCCGGCGGAAGGCACTGCTCGGGTACTTCGGGGAGACTCTGCGGGAGTGTGGGGGGTGTGATCGCTGCCGGACCTCGAGCCGGCCACGGAAAGCCGAGGATCCTGCCGTCCGCCGCCGACTCTCCCGGCTCACTCTGGCGTTGTCAGGGAGGAAGGCGGTGTGGGGTGGAGCCATCCTCGAGCCGGAAGCCCTGCGGCGACTGGCCCAGGTCCCGCCCACCACCGGCGACGAACTCGCGGCGGCGCAGGGCGTCGGGCCGGCCCTGGCGGAGCGCCTCGGCGCGACCATTCTTTCGGCACTCGAGGTTGAGGAAGGTGGTGAGGGAACCACGCCGCCGACCCCCTCCTCGACGAGCTGATGCGGTGGCGGAAGTCGCGCGCCGCCGCCCTTGGCGTCCCGGCCTTTGCTGTGGTGACCGACGATGTGCTGAGGAGTCTCGCGCGGGAGCGTCCCCAGACCCGGGTAGCTCTGGCGCGGGTGGAAGGGATCGGACCGCGCACGCTTGCCAAGTGGAGTGAGGAGTTGCTCGCGATCCTCAGCTTCCCTTCTCGATCCGATACACCCGCCCCGACGCCATGACCACGTAGATCTCTCCCGCCGCATCCTCGCCGAAGGAGTCCACGTTGTCGTTGATAAGAGGCGCCGCCAATGGGGTCAGCTCGCTCACCGGCATCCCTCCGACCATTCGAAAGCTCCGGACCCAACCGCCACAGTAGTCACCGAAGAAGTAGGTACCCGAGATCTCGGGAATGGCGCGACCGCGATAGACGTAGCCACCCATCACCGCGCAGGCGGGGTCTTCCTTGTATTCGAGGACCGGGGGCGTCAGCCCGGCACTCACGCACCCGACCGCCGGGCGATAACACAGGGTTCCCTCGACGACCGGCCAGCCGAAGTTGAGCCCACCCATCCCCGCCGGCTGGAGATCGATTTCTTCCCGGGTGTCCTCGCCCACGTCGCCAATCCACATCTCACCCGTCTGCCGATCGAAGCTCCAGCGCCAGGGATTTCGAAGCCCAACCGCCCAGATCTCCGGGCGCCACCCGGGCCGACCGACAAACGGGTTGCCGGCCGGCACGGTGTAGAGCGTGCCCTGGTCGACATCAATGCGCAGCATCTTGCCCAGGAGCGAAGTACTATCCTGCGCTGGGCTGCTCGGCAGGAGCGCCGTCTGCCCGCCCGTGAGGCTATCTCCCAGACCGATATACAGGTACCCGTCGGGCCCGAATCCGATGCGGCCGCCATACAGCACGTTGGTCGGATCCTGGGCCTGTACCAGGATGGTCCGCTCCGTCAATTTGTCGGCGTGATCGAAATCCGGAGTCGCCTGAAACTCCGACAGGTGGCTGTCACCGTTCAGATCGGCATAGTAGACGAAGAGGCGGCGGTTGGCGGCGTACTGGGGGTGGAACGCGAGGCTGTAGACCCCGTACTCACCCGTTGAGATGTTGGTGTGATCGCTGAGGTCGATGAACGCGGAGCCCAGGCGGGCGCCGTTTTTCCGGATCCAGACCACACCCCCGCGCTCCACGATCAACAGGCGGCTGGTATCGTTGGGCGGCGCCGCGACGAAAACCGAGAAATCGAAGCCGCTGTCCACCGGTGCCAGGGTCAGACCGATGGGCCCGCCCGCCGGCGGAGCGGCGGAATCCGCACACCCCGTTACTGCAAAGACCCCCACCAGCCACGCCTGTGCACCGAGTCGCCGCATTATATTCCCTCCGCACCGCCCGCCGGTGGGCGTCGCATCCGTTTCGCACCCGGTCCCCCAGCCCGGTCCACTACCATGGATGATAGTCTCTATTTCAGTGATCACCACCACCAGGTCCGCGAAATGGTGCGCGAGTTCTCTCGGGTTGAAATCGCTCCGGTGGCCCGAGAACTCGACCGGACCTCGACCTTTCCCTGGGAGAACATCAAGAAGATGGGTAGGCTGGGACTCCTCGGCGTGCCGTGGAGCGAAGAGCTCGGTGGGGCCGGGATGGACTTTCTCTCCTACTACATCACCATCCACGAGATGGCCAAGGTGGATGCCAGTCACGCTCTGACCATCAGTGCCCACACCAACCTTGGTACCTCGCCCATCGTCATGTTCGGCACCGAGGAGCAGAAAAAGCGCTACGTGCCCCTTCTGGCCTCGGGCCAGGTGCTGGGTGGGTTTGGACTGACCGAAGCGGGGGCGGGGAGTGACGCCGGCGGCACCGCGGCCACCGCGGTAGAAAAGAGCGACCACTATCTCCTGAACGGATCCAAGGTCTTCATCACCCACGCCGGGGTCGGTGAGATCTTCGTCGCCACCGCGCGGACCGAACCGGGGCAGGGTAACCGGGGGATCACCAGCTTCATCGTGACCAAGGACACCGTCGATCTCGACAAGTGCCGGGCAGTCGGTGTCGGACACGCCCCCGACCTTCCCAAGCTCAAAGGGATCCGCGCCGGAAAGAAGGAAGACAAGATGGGTTGGCGCGCCAGCGACACTCGGGAGCTGATCTTCGAAGACGCGATGGTGCCCAAGGAGAACATCCTGGGCCAGAAGGGGTACGGCTTCACCAACTTCCTCAAGACCCTCGACGCCGGTCGGATCGGCATTGCGGCTCTCTCGCTCGGGATCGCGGAAGGGGCCTATGAGGAGGCGCTCCGATACGCCGGCGTGCGCAAGCAGTTCGGCAAGCCGATCGGCCACTTCCAGGGCGTGAACTTCCAGCTGGCGGACATGGCGCTGGGGATCGAGGCCGGCACCCATCTGCTGTTCCACGCCGCCTGGCTCAAGCAGAACGGAAAACCCTACAACAAAGAAGCGGCGATGGCCAAACTCTTCTGTTCGGAGCTGGCCATGCGGACCACCACCGCCGCAGTGCAGATTTTCGGTGGCTACGGCTACACTACCGAGTACCCGGTCGAGCGGATGATGCGGGATGCCAAGGTCTGTGAAATCGGTGAGGGGACCAGTGAGATCCAGCGGATCGTGATCTCCCGCCACATCCTGGGTGACATCGTCCATTGATCGACCGGGCACGGCTGGCCATCGGTCCCCGGGTGATCGGTCTCCAAGCAGGACGATCCCGGGAGTACGTCTTCGGCACCCGGATCGTACGGAGCGCCATCGGCAAGACGTCGGTCGAAGGTTCCGTGGCCATCGGTCCCCTGGGACTCGAAGGGGATGAGCAGGTCGATCGTCGCTACCATGGGGGCCCGGAACGCGCCCTCTGCACCTACCCCGGAGAGCATCTGGAGGCCTGGGCAGTGCTCTGGAACCGCCCCCTCCCTCCCGGCAGCTTCGGCGAGAACCTGACGACCCTCGGCCTCAGCGAAACCAGCGTTCACATCGGCGATCGCTTCCGGTTTGGCAGCGCGCTCATCGAGGTTTCCCAGCCACGCGAACCTTGTAGCAACCTCGCTGGCCGGCTGGGTAAGCCGGAGCTGCCGGAATGGATCCGGCACAACCGCTGGACCGGCTGGTATGCCCGAGTGATCGAGCCTGGGGAAGCGACGGTGGGACTTTCCATCGTTCGGGAGTACATCGACCCGAGGAACATCTCGGTGGCCGAGGCCTATTGGATCCGCTTGGATACCAAGGGAGTTCGGGACCAGGTCAAGCGGCTGCTGGATGTTCCGGGTCTCTCCTCGGGGTGGCGGGTGAGTCTGCAGAAAAGGCTGTAAGCGGTGAGCGGTAAGCAGTGAGCGGAACTCCGATCGAAGGAAGGTCCCAAGCGGCGGGGGCTGATTACCAAGAGCGTGTCATCCTGAGGGCCCCCCGAACAACGTGAGGGGACCCGAAGGATCTCGAGCCAACCAGCCTTGAGATCCTTCGCTCCGCTCAGGATGACACCGCTTACCGCTCACCATCAGTCCCCGCTCACCGCTTACCGCTTTCTTGCCCTAAACCCATCTTTTCCATATATTTACGCCATGGCATCGGCAATCTCCGGCGCTGGGCTCGCCTTGGCACTGGCCGTATCAGAGGTGCGGGAGCGGGGGCGGCGGTTGACAGGTAGAGAATTCGCGGCTGTTTCCCGCGCCGCGCACGTGCGTGGTTGGTCCTCCGATTGGGTCCCCTCCCCCCTTGTTTCCGGTTTTCCAGCACTCAGGACTCGCCGCCAGTCGCGGCGTGCAGCAAAGCTGTTGTTGGCCTTCTCCGCCGTTCCCGAGCCGACCGCCGAGGTGGTCGTTGGGGCCCTAGGAGAAAACGCATTGTTCCGAACTAGCCGGCCATTCCGGTCGGCGAGGTCTCTGTGGTGGGGTCGGCCGGCGGTGAGACGCCGGGACCCCACACTCCCAATTCATATGGCCGGCCGGGCAATTGGCGCGGGGTTTCGTTCCCCGGTGTCCGTTGCCGGGCCGGCCGGGGTTCACCACCTTGAAGCGCGAAATTCTCATCAACGGAAGCCAGCGGGAGACCCGCGTGGCTATTCTGGAGGACGACCGCCTCGTCGAACTCCTGGTGGACCGTCCGGAGCACCGGCGGTCCGTGGGCGACATCTATCTCGGCCGGGTTGAGGCAGTCCTTCCCGGTATCCAGGCCGCCTTTGTAGACATCGGCCTCGAAAAGAGCGCGTTCCTCCATGCCTCCGATCTCCTCGAACCCGATGAGGACGAGGAGGAGGACGCCGTAGATGAAGTCGATCTACCCGACGGAGTCGACGAGGCGCTGAGAGGCGCCGAGACCGCCACCGCCGGCGGAGCCGCCGAGCCGGGTCAGGAACCGCGGCGCGAGGCCCGCAACGGTCGGGAACGTCGTCGGGGTCGTGGAAGGGGCGCTCCCGAAGGCAACGAGCGCCGGGGCGGGGGTCAGGCCGAAACCCGCCAGCGTGAAGTTCATCCCCGAAGGGCCATCCCCAACATCGCCGACCTGGTAAAAAAGGGCGAGACCAAACTGGTCCAGGTTACCAAGGAGCCCATCAGTACCAAGGGGTGTCGGGTGACCGCGCAGATCTCGCTCCCCGGCCGGTTCCTGGTGTACATGCCCTACGCCTCGAAGGTCGGGGTGAGCCGGAAGATCGACAGTCGAGAGCAGCGCGCCAAGCTCCGGGAAATGGTCACTCGGCTCCTGCCCAAGGACTCCGGCGGGGTCATCGTCCGGACCGTGGCGGAGGATGTGACCGAGGACCACTTCAGACGCGAGATCGACTCGCTGTTGGCCCTCTGGAAGAAAATCAACCGCAAGAAGACCTTCGTCCGGGCGCCCGCGTTGGTGCAGCGGGAGACCAGCCTGACCCGGGGCATCATCCGGGACCTCTTCAGCGATAAAGTCGATGCCCTGAACGTCGACTCCCGGGAGTTGTACAACGAGGTGGAGCAGTACCTCAAGCAGGTGGATCCCGAGCTGGTAAGCCGGGTCAATCTCTACAACGAGCCGGTCCCGCTGTTCGACAAATTCGACATCGAGAACGAAATCAAGGAACTGTTCAAGGCCCGCTGCGATCTCCCGACCGGCGGCTCGATCATCATTCAGCCCACCGAGGCGCTGGTTTCCATCGACGTGAATACCGGCCGTTATACCGGCAAGAAGGATCCCGAGAAGACCATCCTCCGCACCAACCTGGAGGCGGCCCGCGAGGTGGCCCGCCAGATCCGACTGCGCGACATCGGCGGCATCATCGTCTGCGACTTCATCGACATGGAGACTCGGGCTAACCGGGATCGAGTGCTGCAGGAGCTGCGGACCCACCTGGGCCGCGATCGGGCCCGGACCAAGGCCTTCGCGGTTTCGGAACTCGGCTTGATCGAGATGACCCGCCAGCGGGTGCGGCCCTCCCTGTGGCACTCCATGACCACCGAGTGCCCAACCTGTTCGGGAACTGGCCGGGTGTTCATGCCAGAGGTGGTGGCCCGGCGCCTGGAGCGCTCGCTCAAGCGGGCGGGCAGGGAACACCGCGAACGTCAACTGGCCGTGCGGCTCCACCCGGAGGTAGCCCTCTACCTTCTCGAGGAAGAGCCCAAACTGATTCAGGGACTGAGCCGGCAGACCGGACTCGATCTGGAGCTTCGGGACGATCCCATGATGAAGCTGGATGAGTTCCGGCTGATGAGCCGACCGGGTGGACGGGATGTGACGGAAATTTATGCGGTAGCGTGACGGGGAACAGGGAACAGGGAACAGGGAACAGGGAACGGTCAACCCTCTTCTGTGATTGCGAGGAGGCCGTAGGCCGACAAAGCAATCTTTGCTCTCTATTCCCCTCTGCCGAAACCTGCTGGCGCCTCCGGCAAGGGCTCGGTAGATCCCGCGCTGCGCTCGGGATGAGGAGCTTGCGAGATGCTCCCCGCCATGGCACCTTCGGTACCCTACACCCTACACCCTACACCCTACACCCTACACCCTACCCTCGTGCTCGCCAACTGGATCACCCTCTCCCGCTTCCCCCTGCTAGGGCTGGTCGTCCTGACGCTTTATCGGGGCTCACCCATCGCACGACTGATCGGCGCGGCGCTCCTGCTCTTGGGGCTGTTGCTCGACACCGTGGATGGTGTCGTCGCTCGGAAGCGGGGTGAGACCAGCCTCTTCGGCAGCGTGCTCGACATCGCCGCCGATCGCACCTACGAGCTGGTGCTCTGGATCTGCTTCGCCGACCTGGGCCTGATCCCCATCGCGATCCCGCTCATCGTCATCGCGCGCACCACCCTCACCGACGCCTTCCGGAGTCTTGAAGTAGGTCAGGGCACTGTGCCCTTCGCCCAGCATCGAACCCGGCTCGGTCGCTTCTTGGTGGCTTCCACCTGGATGCGGACCGGGTACTCGGTCAGCAAGCTGGTAACGTTTACCGGGCTGGCGCTGGTCCCGGCGTTCGAGGGACTCGCAGAGCCGGGACTCTCGGCGGCGGTCACGCCGATGATGGCGGCGCTCCGGATCCTGGCGTGGGTTTCGGTGGGATTCTGCGTCCTCCGGGGCTTTCCGGTGATCGCCCACGCGCTGCGGCATCACTGGCTTCCGCCCGGTCGGGCGAGAGCCGTGATCTCAGCCTGAACCGCCAGAGAGGGCGGGACGGGCGTAGGCAGGTACGGCAGTACGGCGGGTGGGCGGAGTGGCTAGCGGGTGCATGATTGGGGTTGACAAGTAGGTCAGCCCGCACCATCCCTCGCTCTGCCCATCTGCCCATCTGCCCATCTGCCCATC
>JBGPJS010000136.1:0-8837 GCA_041485505.1 Gemmatimonadota bacterium
CCCACGGCCATGTCGCTGTAGCCGGAGAAATCGAAGTAGATCTGGACGGTGTAGGCGAGGGTCGCCGTCCACGACGCCACGAGGCCGAGGGTCGAGGCCGAGCCGAAGAGCGGGGTCACGAAGTGCGCCGACACGACGTCCGCCACGAGGACCTTCTTCACCATCCCCAAGACGAAGAACCAGGCCCCCACCACCAGGTCCCCCGAGCGCGGCCGCTCCGGCAGGTTCGCGAACTGGTCGTCCATGTCCGCGTAGCGGATGATCGGCCCCGCAACGAGGTGGGGGAACATCGCGACGAAGGCGGAGAACTCGAGGAAATCGCGGGCCGGTGCCAGGCGCCGGCGGTAGATGTCGATGGTGTAGCTGATGGAATTGAAGGTGTAGAACGAGATGCCGACCGGCAGCACAAGATGCAGCAGCGGGAATTGCGGATCGAAGCCGAGGGCGCGGCCGATCCCCAGGAGCGAGCCGGCGAAGAAGTCGTAGTACTTGAAGACGGCCAGGATGCCGAGGTTGAAGATCAGAAGGAGGACCAGCCAGGTCTTTCGCCTGGGTTGGTCCTCCGTCTCGGCGATCGCGCGCCCGGCGATGAAATCCGCCGAAGTGGATAGGATCATCAGAGGGACGAAGCGGTAGTCCCACCAACCGTAGAAGAAGTAGCTCGCGAGGGTAAGAAAGCCGAGGCGAATGCGTTTGCCTCGGAGCCCCCACCACCCTACGAGGACGCCGGGCAGGAAGACGAGCAGGAAGACGTAGCTATTGAAGAGCACAGCCGCTCGGGTGGCCGAGGAGGGTGGCGAGGAGCCGGTCGGCGTTCGTAGGCATCAGGTGGATCGCGTCATAGTAGAGCGTGGAATCACCGCCGAAGTTCTCCAGCGATCGGGTCTCGAGGTAGCGAAGCATCCCCTCTGACTCGAGGCGCCGAAGCAGCCTCGCCGCCTCGGCGCTCCGCTGCTGGAGTACCGTGCTTCCCTCGGCCGCCCGCTCCAGGGCAGGGTGAACGGGGGGAATGAACGCGATGACCTCGACTCCGTCCGCGTGCGCCTCCTTCACCAGGGTCTGCAGATAGCCCACCTTCCGGAGCGAAAGTCGGGGGAAGCTGGTATAGCGCCCCAGCACTCCGGGAACTGATCCCAGGACCCGCTCCTCCTCGGGAAAGACCCCGCGGCGAATCTCGTCATCCCAAACGGGATAGCTCTGGAGTCCATCGTCGCGAAGGGCCTCCTGGGGAAGTCCTCGCGGCTCCAGCAACCGATGGCGCAGGGATCGCAGCGCGGCACCCACACTCTCCTGGCTCAGCAGATCGGCTGAGAGCGTTGCGGCGCGGCTTCGACTGACACCATCCGGCGCGAGAAGGCCAAGCGCTCGCGACTGCGCCAGCGCGCGGTTCTCTCCTTCATCTTCCTGAAGCGCCTCGGGATCGGCGCCCAGGATGATCTGGCGAACTGGGGGCTGAGGGTCGGCGCGCAGGAAACGGTAAATCGCGAGGTAATCATCCGCTCCGCCCGCGTTCACCCCAAAGTTGAAGGCCGAGCGGCCGGTCACGCGCTGGATGCAGGCGGGGTCGAGTGTCTTGACCCGCGAGGAGCCGAGGATGATGACTTCCGGTTTGTTGGCAAGTTTACGGTAGAGAGAGACCTTGTAGTCCCGGTCGGCGCTCACCACCGGCGGGATGAGGCCGGTGCCAAAGACGGCAAACGGGTCGGTGAGCCAGACCAGAGTTGAACAGAGAAAAGCGAGGGAGAGAAACGAGGCGAGGAAGCCGCGAATGAACGCGGAATCGCGGGGCGAGGGCTCCGCCTCGCGATGGCGGTGAACGTCGGGGACCGGGGCTGAGGACACGGTGAGACGGATTATAGTCAGCCAGAGCCGCCTCCGCCCGTTTTCCGGGAGCGGCCGCAGTCACCCATCTCGGGCCGATCAGCATAGATTGTCGCATCGACAGCGGTCGAATGATCGGAGAGACCCGATGCCCGACTGGTGGTACCGGCTGCTGACCTGGTGTTGTGCCCGGGGGTACTACCAGCGCGTGCGGCTGATCCGTGACGTGCCGGCGCCCACGGGCGGAGCGGTGCTCTATGCCCTGCTGCACCGGAACGGAGCGGTCGACGGGATGATCTATTTGACCACCCTCGGCCCCCTGACCTTTCTGGTCGCGGCCCAGCTACTCCGCTCGCGATTCTCCCGGCTCTTCTTCACCGGGATCCCGGTCGTGCGGCGGAAAGATGGGGGAGACCGCTCGATCAACACCGGGAGCCTCGATCAATGCGTGACCCTGCTGCGCGGGGAGGGCCGCCTGGGCATCCTCCCCGAAGGCACCAGCGACCTCGGCCCGGCCCCGCTGCCGTTCGAACCAGGCGTGGCTCGAATCGCGGCGGAGGCGCTCGCTGCCGGCGTCCCCCTCACGATTCTTCCCGCCGGCATCTACTATACGGCCGCGCCGCGGTTTCGCAGTGACGTGATCGTGCGGGTCGGACCTGCGGTGGCGACCGAGCTTCCGTTCGAGGCCTCACCGGAGGCACGCCGGGACATCCTGATGAGCCGTATCAGCCAGGCGCTCCACGCGCTCGCGGTTCACACCTCCTCCCGGGAGGAGTTGGCTCGGGCCGAGTGCCTCGCGGCCCTCGCCGTGGATGGATCGCTCGACCGCTATCCCCACATGCTCCTCGACCTCGCCGCCCGACCGATGCCGAACCCGATCGAGCTGGCCTGGCAACGGGTACAGGGAGCGCTGCAGGCAGGAAATCTCCTGGCCATCTTCGGGGTGCCGGCGCTCTCGAAGCGGGGACGAGTGTGGAGCCTGGCCTGGATGGCAGCGCAGTTTCCCTTCGTCGTGCTCGCCGCGGTCATCAATGCCCCCGTGCTGCTCGGCTCCCGTTTGGCCGCGCGACGGTACGCCGATGCTCCGAACACGATCGCGCTCTGGCGGCTCCTGAGCGGAATTCCACTGGCGGTGGGCTGGTGGACCCTCCTCGCGATCACCGCGATCGCCAGCGGACATGGAGTGCTGCTGGCGTTGGCCCTCGGGATCACGCTCGCCGGCCTCTACCTGTGGCCCGAGTTCCAGGCCAGAAGGGTCCGCTGGCACAACGCGGCGGCATCCGAGGAAGTGAAGAAGGATCTCCATGACCTCACCGTCTGGGCCCGGGGACGGGCCACTGCCGAGCGCTGAGCTTAGCGCCCACGGCCCGTCGCTCCGGCACGAGTGGGGCTACGCCGCACTCTTCGCCCTGATCGGAACCGGACTCGGATTCCAAGCTGCCGCCTGGGCCGCGGCCGCGCTCTGGTGGGCGACCGCGCTCCTGGTCGTTGGCCTGCCGCGGCTCTGTGCCCGGATACCCGCGATCTGGGGCTGGCGGGTCAGACTGGGCATTGCGTGGCTGCTGATGAACACCACCTACCTGCAGATGGGGCACGTAGTCGGCCGGCTGGGGACGCCGCTTCGCGACGCACAGCTCCAGGCGGTGGATGCGGGGCTCTTCGGGGCACCGCTGCCTCTTCTGCTGGAGTCCTGGATGAAGGGTCCGCTGCCGGACCTGATCAGCGCCTGCTACCTGCTCTTCTTTCCCTACCTCACCTGGAGCTGCGCGATCCGGCTCTGGCAGGCCAACCGCTCCCTCCGGGACAGCATTCGCTTCTTCGAGGCCCTCTTCGTGGTGTATGCGGTGGGCTTCTTTGGCTACCTCATGGTCCCGGCACAAGGCGCCTACCTCGACATCCCGGACGCGTTCAGGACACCGCTCTCGGGCGGCTGGGTCTTCCGGTTCAACGATCACCTGGTGCGAGCGGGGAGCAACCGGGTCGATGTCTTCCCCAGCCTCCACGTCGCCGTGTCCGGCACGATGCTGGGCTGGGATCTGCGCAGCGGACGCCGCTGGGCGCGATGGCTCGTGATCCCCGTCCTCGGTCTCTGGGCCGCGACGATTCTTCTGCGCTATCACTATGGGATCGACGTGATGGCGGGGTTCGCGCTAGCGGGGACGGCGCTGGCCTGGATCCGGCCGTGATCCGCGTGATACGACAGAGACATGGCCCGAGATGACTCATCTCCTGGATTTCACCGACCCCGCCGCGACCGATGTCGCCCTCACCGGCGGCAAGGGCGCCAACCTCGCGACCCTGACTCAAGCCGGCTTCCCGGTGCCCGAGGGAGCGGTGCTCACCGCGGAGGCATATCGCGCCTTCATCGCGCCGGTTGCCGAGCGAGCGGCGGCAGTCTCGCGGCTGGGCAGCGGTGACCTGGCCCGGCTCGAGGCGGCGTGCAGCGACTTCGTCGCCACCCTTCGCGAGCTGCCCTTCCCCAAAGGCATCGCCGGCCCGGTGCGCGCGCGCTGCGACGACGGCCGGCCCTGGGCGGTGCGGTCCAGCGGCACCATGGAGGATACGGCCAGCGCCGCCTTCGCGGGCCAGCATGAGACCTACCTGCACTGCATCGGCGGAGACCAGGTCTTAAAGCGGGTGCGGGACTGCTGGGCCTCGCTCTGGTCCACTCGGGCCGTCGCGTATCGCATCAACATGGGGCTGGGCGATGCGGCGGTCGCGATGGCCGTGGTGCTGCAGCGGATGGCCGGGTGCGACGTCGCCGGCGTCGGCTTCAGTATCAATCCGGTGTCGGGCGCGCTCGACGAAGTGGTACTCAACGCCAACTTCGGCCTGGGCGAGTCGGTGGTCTCCGGCGAAGGGGAGGTGGACCACCTCATCGTGGACAAGACCTCCGGCCAATTGAAGGAGGCGCGGATCGCCCGGAAGACCGAGCGCGTGGTCCCGGCCGAGCAGGGGACCCGTGCCATCGAGGTGTCCTCAGAGGAGGGGGAGCGCCCCGCCCTGAGCGAGGGTGATGTTGCGGCGCTCACCGATCTACTCCGCCGAGTCGAAGCCCATTACGGATGGCCACAGGATATCGAATGGGGAATCGAAGAGGGCACCATCCGGCTGCTCCAGTCCCGCCCCATCACCGCGCTGGCGCCGCGGTGGACCCGTGACGAGTCCGCGGAGCGCTTTCCCAACCCGATCACCCCGCTCACCTGGGATTTTGTCGAAGTAGGGTTCCACCACTCGCTGAACCACTCCTTCGCGCTGATGGGGTTTCCGGCTTTCAGCGGGAAATGGTTCGGGATGTTCGATGGCTATATCTACGGCAACCAGAACGCAGTCGAGCTGTACGCCCGCCGCGCGCCGGTCAAACTGTCGAGCCTGGCTCAGCTCGAGGCCGCGTTACCGAAGATCCGGGAGCGCTTCGGCTGGATTGGTCCGCTGCCCGCGGCCTGGCATCGCGGGCTCCCCGAGTACCTCGAGGCGATCCGTGGCTTCGAGGCGGAACCGGTAGAGCGGTACGATCCGGCCCAGTGTTGGGACCATATCGAGCGGATCCAGGCGCTCGGTTCGGAGTACTTCCTCCCCAACATCGCGATCTCGATCGGTCACGGGATTCTCCATCGCGGGGTGCAGGGACTGCTGGCGCTCGCGGCGGGACCGGAGCGAGCCGGCGCCCTCACCGCCGCATTGGTCGCGAGCGAAACCATGACGACCCGGGTCAACCGCGAGCTGCATGAGCTCGCCGCTCTGGCCCGCGGGGAGGAAGGGCTCACCGGCAGGCTGGCGTCCGGTGACCCTCGTCGGGTGTGGGAGGCCGAGCGCCAGAGGGATACCACCTTCTGGCGCGGGTTTCGGGACTTCCTCGAGCGACACGGCCACCGGGAAACCGACTTCGACGCCTACCATCCGACCTGGGCTGACGCGCCATGGGTGGTGCTCGGCCACGTGCACGCCATGATCGACGCGCCGGCGCCGGTCGCTGAGCGATCGTCGGAAGAAGCCAGGCGGATAAGGGACGCGGTGCTCGCCTCCCTCCCGTCCGCGCTGGCCGAATGGGTCGCGGGGGTCATCGCGATGGCCCGGGAATACACCGCGCTGGACGACTTGGAACACTATCATACAACGCGCCTGAGCCGGCCGCTCCGCCGCGGGGTCGCCGCGCTGGGCCGGCATTTCGTCGCCCGGAAATTGATGAGCGATCCGCTCGACGCGTTCTTCGCCCGGCGCCAGGAACTCGCTGCCCTGGTGCGGAGCGACGATCCCGCCGCCTGGGCCAGCGTGGCCGAGTCGATCGCCGGCAACAAGGCGGCCTACCTCGCCGCCCGGGACAACACCCCGCCCTGGGTGCTTGGCGCCACCGGGTCAGCGGAACCCTCGCCCGGCGGGGACACCGCCACGGGTATTCCAGGAAGTCCCGGCGAGGCGGAAGGGGAAGTCATCGTGGTGCGGGGGATCGACGATTTTGCTCGGGTGCCGGTAGGGGCGGTGCTCGTGGCGCGCACCACCAACCCGGCATGGACACCGCTGTTCTACCGGGCCCGCGCCATCGTCACGGAAAGCGGCGGCCCGCTTTCCCACGGTGCCGTGACCGCAAGGGAAATGGGAATTCCCGCCGTGATGTCGGTGCGCGGCGCCCTCAGCGCCTACCGCGACGGCGAGCGAGTGCGGGTGAACGGGACGACGGGTGTGGTGACTCGGCTGCCCCCGGAAACCTGACTCCAGGCACCGGGCACTAGGCATCAGACACCTGACACCTGTCCCCTGTCACCATACCTTCCACCCATGCCCAACCACCTCGCCTCCGCCCAGTCCGCCTACCTCAAATCCGCCGCCCACCAGCCGATCCACTGGTATCCCTGGGGCGCCGAGGCGTTCCGGGTGGCCCGGGAGCGGGACGTGCCGATTCTGCTCGACATCGGCGCCGTCTGGTGCCACTGGTGCCACGTCATGGATGGAGAGTCGTACGAGGATCCGGCGATCGCAGCACTGCTCAATGAGCACTTTATCTGCGTCAAGGTAGACCGGGATGAGCGCCCCGATGTGGATACCCGTTACCAGCGGGCGGTCCAGTCCCTCACTGGCCAGGGCGGCTGGCCGCTCACCGGATTCCTCACGCCGGACGGCAACGTCTTCTATGGCGGGACCTACTTTCCGCCGGACGGGAAGTATGGCCGGCCGGGCTTCCGCGAGGTCTTGCTGCAGGTGCTCAACACCTATCGTTCCCAGCGCGAGCGGGTGGACGCCCAGGCGACGAACCTTCGGACGCTCCTGGAGGAGAACCTCGACGAGAGCACCCCCGGCGAGTCCTCCCCGGCTCTGCTGCAGGAGGCGGTGGACGGGATCGCCAAGCTCTTCGATTTCCGGAACGGCGGCTTCGGCAGCCAGCCCAAGTTTCCCCACCCCGCGGTCATCACCTTCCTTCTTCATCGCTGGTTCCGCGACCCCCAGCCCTGGATCCGCGAGATGATCGACCGAACTCTCCAGGGAATGGCGCGCGGCGGGATCCACGATCAGCTGGCGGGTGGCTTCCACCGCTACAGCGTCGACGCCCGCTGGATCGTCCCTCATTTCGAAAAAATGGCCTACGATAACGCCGAGCTGCTCAAGGCATATCTCGATGCGTACATGTTGTTCGGAGACGAGGAGTACGGAGCGGTGGCGCGCGGGATCGTGCGCTGGATCCGTGAAGTGATGGCCGACCCCGACGGTGGTTATGCCGCCAGCCAGGATGCCGACGTGGGCCTCCACGACGACGGCGGTTACTTCACCTGGACGCTGGAGGAGGCGCGGGAGGCGATCGGCGACGAGGATGCCCTCGCCGTCGCGAGCGCCTACTACGATATCGGCACCGCCGGGGAAATGGACCACGATCCAGCAAAAAACGTCCTCTTCATCGCCGATAACATCCACGCTATTGCCACCCGCCTCCGGCGCGCTCCGGCGGAGGTCTCCTCGCTGCTCGATCTCGCCGAAGAGAAGCTGCACGCCACCCGGGTACGGCGGCCGGCGCCCTACGTCGATCGCACTCGCTACACCAACTGGAACGCGATGCTGGCGTCCGCCCTCCTCCGCGCCGCGCCCGTGCTGGACGACCTCTGGGCTGAAGCCCACGCGCTTACCACGCTGCGCCGCATCCGGTCGGAGAGTCCCGGACCGGACGCGGTGGATCACACGGCCGGCGGGCTGGCCGGGCTGCTGGACGACCAGGTCCAGGTGGCCCAGGCCGCCCTCGATGCCCACGAGCTCACCGGGGACGCCTCCTGGCTCGGCTGGGCCCAGGCGATCATGGACCGGGTCTGGCGCGACTACCTCGATGCCGATCGGGGGGGGCTCTTCGACACCGCGAGCAGCCCCGCCGGCGAGGGGCTCCTGCCCACCCGCACCAAGCCGATGCAGGACGCGCCCACTCCGTCGGCCAACGGGGTGGCGGCGCTGGTCCTGGCCCGCCTTTTCGAGCTTACCGGCAACAGCAAGTGGCAGAGTCGCCACCACGAACTGGTGGCGGCCTTCTCGGGCCGGGCCAAGGATCTGGGGCTCCATGGCGCCACCCTTCTCCTCGCGATTGACTGGCGGGTGAACCCCGCGACGAGACTGGTGGTGGTGGAGGAGACGGGCAGGACCGGAAAGACTGGAAGGACGGGAGCCCTGCCGGGAGAGTCGGAGCGGATGCATCGGCGGGCACTGGTGACGTTTCTTCCGCGCCGCGTGGTGCGGCGAGTGCGGGTCGATAGCGATCCGGGGGCGTTGCCGCCGGAGATTCGGGGAATGGTGAGCGCGGGTCCCGGGCCGCGCGCCTTCGCGTGCGCGGGAGCCACCTGTTCCGCCCCCGCCACCACTGACGAGGAATGGCGGGCAACGCTCGCCGGCCTGCAGGGATTGAGGGATTGAGGGATTGAGGGATTATGGGATTATGGGATTATGGGATTGAGGGATTGGGCTTGCATCCAACCCTCCATGCGCCAATCCTTCACTCTCACAATTTCACAATCCCATAGTCCCCCAATCCCCCAATCCCCCAATCC
>JBGPJS010000137.1:0-8822 GCA_041485505.1 Gemmatimonadota bacterium
AACCGCAAGGACGCGGGCGACAACAACGTCTTCGAGGGTGGCTTCCTGGGCCTCGACAACATCGGGCTCTTCGACCGCAATCAGCCGCTCCCCGATGGAAGTTTCGTGGAACAGTCGGACGGCACCAGCTGGATGGCCATGTACTGCCTCGACATGCTCACCATCGCACTGGAGCTGGCGCGGCACAATCCGGCTTACGAGGATGTCGCCACCAAATTCCTGGAGCACTTCGTCTACATCTCCCACGCCATGAATCACATGGGCAGCGACGGGGTGGAGCTCTGGGATGAGGAAGACGGGTTCTACTACGATGTCCTCCAGCGGAGCGGGCAGCCATCCTTGCGTCTCAAGGCGCGCTCCATGGTGGGGCTGATCCCGTTGTGCGCCGTCACCACGCTCGAGTCCCAAACGGTCGACCAGCTTCCCGGGTTCCGCCGCCGGCTGCTCTGGTTCCTCGAACATCGGCCCGACCTGACCGGGCGATTCCCCCATGTGGGCCGGCCCGGCCAAGCGGAGCGACTGCTGATTTCGATCGTGAGTCCCGAACGCCTCAGGCGGATCCTCCGCTATATGCTGGACGAGGCCGAGTTCCTTTCGGCCCACGGCATCCGGTCGGTGTCACGTCACTATCGGGAACACCCCTACGGGATTCAGCTGGCTGGCCACAGCTACTCGATCGACTACGAGCCGGCGGAATCGACCACGGTCCTCTTCGGGGGCAATTCGAACTGGCGGGGGCCGGTCTGGATGCCGGTGAACTACCTCCTGGTCGAGGCCCTCCAGCGCTTTCACTACTATCTGGGCGACGATTATCGGGTGGAGTTCCCGACCGGCTCCGGACAACAGATGAACCTCTGGGAGATCGCCTCCGAGCTGTCGGGACGCCTGGCCTCGATATTTCTCCGTGGTCCCGACGGGCGGCGGCCGATGTACGGCTCTCTCACGCAGTGTCAGCGGGATCCCCACTGGCGGGACCTGATTCTCTTTCATGAGTACTTCCACGGCGACACCGGGCAGGGACTGGGGGCCAGTCACCAGACCGGCTGGACCGGGCTGGTCGCCAAGCTGCTCGAGCAGCGGGGCCGCTGGGTCGAGGAAAGGCCTACCCGGTTGAGCTCGGCGCACTCTGTGGCAAGGTAACCGCAGTGGACTCCCTTGCCCGACGTCGGCCGGTCGTGGCGCCATTACGACACTGAGGCGGAAGTCGTGAGATGACGGTTAGTTAGTCAGGGGAGCTGGAGGGGCCAGGCAGCTGGCATACAGGGTGCGTTGGATCGCCGCACCTCCTCCACCTCCTTGAAAGGGAGCCCCTGATGTGGAACCGAATCCGTAGGATGTCATCGTTAGGCATTCTCACGCTCGCCGGGATCTGGGGGTGCAGCGAATCCGCGATGTCACCCACCGGCCCTGAGTCCCAGTCCACAGCCCCGATCGCGACAACGTTCATTAGCCACGGGGTGCAGTCCTTTGTGGGCGGCCCTTCGTTCTCCGCGGTGCCGGAGCTGTTCCAGGTGTGCAAGGTCGGGTCGGACGCCAGCTTCGACCAGACCGGGGGCAACCGGGTAGGGGCCTCGTTCACGGTGACGAACGGGACCTGCGACACCATCTACGTCAAGCCGCTCCGGGGGACATCGACGATCGCCGTCACTGAAACCCCAATCCCCAACGGGTTCCAGCTCGACTCCATCGTGGTGCTCTCGGTCAATGATGGAGTCTCGCCGTTGACCCTCACGGGCACCGCCACGGTGAACCGTCTGATCACCGGGGTGTTGGGCTACACCGCCGTCTACTACAACTCCCCGCTGCCGCCGCCGCCTCCCCCGGCCAAGTTCCAGGTGTGCAAGGTCGGGTCGGATGCCAGCTTCGACCAGACCGGCGGGAACCAGGTGGGTGCCTCATTCACGGTGGCTGACGGGACCTGTACTATCGTCAACCTGGGGAACTCGACGATCACGGTCACGGAAAACCCGATTCCCGCCGGCTTCCAGTTGGACTCGATTGTGGTCGTGGCGGGGACCGGGGGGCCGTCGCCGGTGCTCATTACCGGGACTGCGACGGTGACCCGTACCGTGAGCGGAACGGTCGACTACACGGCTACGTACTACAACTCCGCGATTCCGCCGCCGCCCCCGCCGCCCCCTCCAGGCGGCAACTGCAAGGACGACGACGACCACGGCCGCGGCGATCATGGCGACCACGGCCGGGACGACCACGACGACCACGGCCGGGACAGCCATGACGATCACGATCGCGGCCACGACGACAGGGGCTATGACGACCATGGCCATGACAACCATGGGCGCGGTGGTTACGGCCGGCCCTAGTGCCGGTTGTGTCAGGTAGCGCGCAAGCAGCGCTCAGTAGGCGCTAGACCTCGGCTACCAGTCCGTTCCGTGCTCGGGGCGTTGAGGAGATGGCCGAACGTCCCACAGGCTCCGGCAAATGCCGGGGCCTGTGGCGCGTCATGGTGGAGCTCGGCGTCGCTCGGCCCGAGGCCTTGTGGTCTTGGCAGCGAGGTCCCTGGGCGGATGGGCCGAAAGGCAGACAGGCGGTTGGGTAGGTGTGATGGTGTTGTGGTGTGGCCCCTCCACACCTCTATGGGGTTAACTTAGTGGCGCCGCCGCCACATGGCATCCGTTCAGATGTGGCTATCTGGCTACCTGAGCAAGGCTTAGGCGGGACCGGCGTTGGCACGCTCGCTGCTTAGGGTTGTTGTGGCCTCAGCTCATCATCATGCCCGTTCGCCTCGAAGAGGCCCACGGTTGACCCATACGACTGTCTGATCGATCTTCGTTCATGGATCTAATCGCTCGTCACCCAGGTTAAGGAGACCTCACCAATGCCGGCATTCCCCAGACACTCCCCCCAAGCTGCGGCGCTCATTCTGCTCTTGGCCGCCACCGCCTGCTCCGGTGACGGGGTCGCGACCAATCCGTCCTTTTTCGTCGGCGGGCCCACCCCGCTTCCCGAAATCGGGCAGGTCTGCCCGATCAACACCAGTGCGAGCTACCAGATTACGGTTGGCGGCACTCCGACCGGTGTCGTGAGCATCCCCTCCGGAGCCTGCGCCAAGGTTGCGGTAAAGAAGCTGCGGGTGCGGGTGCAGTTTGTGGGTGTGACCCAACAGGCGGGCCCGGTCCTGGACTCGATAGTGCTCACGGAGATCAACTCCGGCGTCATCTCCAGCAACAAGCTCCCGAACGTCGCGACGGTCACTGATAGCGTCACCGGGAAGCATGGCTTCCTGCTGACCTATTACAATCACTAACACCGTCGGCAGCCTGACGGTCGTGGCTTGGCGGTTCGATGATGCGGGGTTGTTCGACCCCGATCGATCGAACCGCCGGCCTCGCGACCCCAGAGACGCCCCCCAATACCGTACCAAGAGCTGTCGACCCCCCGGACCTCGGTCCGGCGGGGTTGGATAGCCCTCGAGTGCTCTCCCGCCCTACCCCCGGCCGGCCGTTTCGCCCATCTTTCCCTCCCTCATGAAGCGCCTCTACATCGAGACCTACGGCTGCCAGATGAACGTCGCGGACACCGAGCTCATACTCGGCCTCCTCGGCCGTGAGGGATTCGTGCGGACCGATTCTCCCGGCGATGCGGACGTCATGCTGGTGAATACCTGCGCCGTGCGGGACAACGCCGAACAGCGGGTCATCGGCCGGATGGGGGAACTGCAGCGGTACAAGCGGCCGGGTAGCGTGCTGGGCGTGGTGGGTTGCATGGCCCAGCGGTTAGGTCCGCTCCTGCTGGAACGGGCGCCGAAGGTGGACCTGGTGGTGGGGCCCGACGCCTACCGGAACCTGTCCGCACTCGTGGCCGCGGCGGGCTCTGGGCAACGCCTGACGGACACCGAGTGGCGCTCCTGGGAGCACTATGAGGACGTACTCTCGGGACGGGAGACCGCCGCCACCGCCTTCGTGACGGTTCAGCGGGGCTGCGATTATAAGTGCACCTTCTGCGTAGTTCCGTACACGCGTGGACCGGAGCGGAGCCGTAACTTGGAGGATGTGGTCCGGGAGGTCCGCGGGCTGGCGGGGCAGGGGACCACCGAGGTGACGCTCCTTGGTCAGACGGTCAACAGTTACCACGACGGCAGTCATGACTTCGCCGACCTGCTCCGCGCGGTTGGCGCGGTTGATGGCATCCGACGGCTCCGGTTCACCAGCCCCTACCCCACGGACTTCAGCGACCGGGTCATCGAGGCCATGGCCACGACCCCGGCGGTCTGCCAGCATGTCCATCTGCCGGTGCAGAGCGGTTCCAACCTGGTGCTCCGGCGTATGCTCCGGCGCTACACCCGCGAGCAGTATCTCGAGGTGGTTGGTCGCCTGCGCGAGGCCATTCCCGGCATCACCCTTTCCACCGATATCATCGTCGGGTTCCCCGGTGAGACGGAGGATCAGTTTCAGGAAACCGTGTCGCTCGTCCCCGAAGCCGGGTTCGACGATGCCTATACCTTCAAGTACTCGCGCAGAGAGGGAACCCCCGCCGTGCGGATCCCCGGGCATCTTCCGGACCAGGTGGCGGGAGATCGCCTGGAGCGCCTCATCGAGGTGGTCCGGACCAATGCCCGACGCCGAAACATGGCCCGGGTGGGTGCCCGCCACGAGGTGCTGGTCGAGCGCCCTGCCAAGCGGGGGGATCTCCTGCTTGGTCGGACCCGTACCAACCACCTGGTGCTGCTGGAACTCCCGCTCACGGCCATCGGGGAGTATCATGAGGTGGTACTCACCGGTACCACTGGCTCCACTTTCACCGGGTCTGTGGTGCGGCCCCTCCTGGCGGTGCTATGATCCGGAATCTGGTGGAAGAGCACGTCCTGGCGGCCTACGAGTCGCTGATGCCCCGCTTCCCCGATTTCTGTGGTTGCGAGATCTGCCGGACCGACGTGCTGGTCTACTCGCTCAATCGGCTCCCGGCGCGGTACGTCGCGGGACGCGAGGGCATGGTGGTCACCGAGCTCAATCTGGACAAGGACCAGAGCCGCGTTTCGATCGACGTGGCCGTCATGGAGGGGTTCCGCAAGGTCGGGCTGGCTCCCCGCTGCGGAAAGCCGCGCGCGGCCCCGAAATAGTCCGGAGGCCGCGGTGATGCCGCGGCCCGTCGTCCTCTTTACCCTTGCCTACGGGGCCGGTCTCGCAACCGGCCTCGCGCGTTTTGGGGATCCGGTCGGCGTAATTGTAGCCCTACTGGTCCTGGGGCTGGTCTGCCGCCGCCGACTCGCCGGGCTCCTCCTGGCCGCCGCCCTGATGGGCCGGATCGCGGGGCTGATTACCTGGCAACGCGAGGAGGCCGGCTGCGCGGCCCGGCTGCCGGTGGGAGAGCTGCGGCTCACGGCAGAGCTCGCCGAGCCGGTCGACTCAATCGGTGGTCGGGCGACCATCCGGCCGCTCTGGGGCGGTTGCTCCGGCACGGTGGACGTCCGCTGGATCGAAGGGCGCCGCGAGGATGCCGGGCGGACGATCGATCTCTTCGGTCGATGGACTTTCCATTCCGGGCCTTTCGGGAGACCGGCCGGCACCTTCGTGGTAAAAGAGATCACCCGCGTCTCCGGCAGCCCTGGGCTGCTCCCGCGCCTGCGCACCTGGCTCACCGCCGGAACCCGCCGGCTCTACGGGAGCCGAGCACCGCTGGTGGACGCGCTGATTCTCAATCGGCGCACCGATCTGGATCCCGACCTCCGCGACCGCTATGCCTGGTCCGGCTTGGTTCACATTCTCTCCATTTCCGGTTTCCACGTCGGGTTGATCGTCGCCTGGGTGTTCATGCTGTGCCGGCTCCTGCGACGGCCGCGGAGCTGGTCGCTCGGCTTCGCCAGCGGCGTGAGCGTGGCGTACGTGGCCTTCATCGGGTGGCCCGCCCCGGCCACGCGTGCGGCCGCCCTGGCCTGCCTCCTCGCGCTCTGTCAGGTTCGCCAACGAAGAGTCGAGCCCGATGCCCTGCTGGCGGTGACCGGTCTCGCGGTCATGCTGTTGGATCCGTGGGCGGTTCTGGAGCTGGGAGGCTGGCTTTCCGTCGCCGCCCTCTGGGGCGCGACCCGATTCTCCCGCTGGAGCGATCGTCAGCTGGGCCAGAGCTTTTGGTGGCGGACTCTGTTCTCCTCGATCGGCGCGACGCTGGCCACGGCGCCACTCACCGCGGCGGTGTTGGGGACGGTCTCCCTGGTCGGGATCCTGCTCAACTTCGTGGCAATTCCGCTCGCCGGGATTGCGGTGCCCGGGGTCCTGGTGAGCCTCCTCGTGCTCCCGCTCCTTCCTGCGGTGGCCGGAGCCCTCGCGGCCGGCTCCGGGCTGGCGCTCTCCGGTCTCGACCTGCTTGCTGAAGGGGGAGCCCGGGTGCCGGGCGGTCACCTGCTTCAGCCCACCGAACCCGTCTCCGCTATTCCCTGGCTCCTGATCCTCGGGCTCGCCCTCTGGGGAATGGGTCGAAGCCACACCAATGGAGTGGCGCTGGCGCGGTGGGCTCTGGCCGCGGCCGGTCTGGTGTGGGGTGGGCTCGCACTCAGGCTGACAGCCGTCGCGGGTGACAACCCTTCCGATCTGGCGTTACATTTCCTCGACGTGGGCCAGGGGGACGGTGCGGTCATCCGCACGCCCGGTGGGCATTGGGTGGTGATTGACGCGGGGCCGAAGACCGATCGATTCGATGCCGGCCGGCGGATCGTCGCCCCCTTTCTCCTGCGCCATGGCGTCACCAGACTGTCCGCGCTGATTGTCTCCCACGCCCACGCCGATCACCTTGGCGGCGTCGAGGCGGTGCTGGACCGGGTTCCTGCGGACCTGGTAATGGATCCGGGCGAACTGCTCTCGGATTCCCTCTATTTGGGATTTCTGGACCACCTCGCGGCTTTCCACATTCCGTGGGAAGTAGGCCGCCCGGGCCAGCGCTTTGTCATCGATAGTGTCACGTTCACGGTTCTCCACCCCGATACGTCGTGGGTCGAATGGGGAGAGGACCTGAACGAGGATTCGATCGTGCTGCTTCTCCAGTATCGGAACTTCCGAGCCCTGTTTCCGGGTGACGCCGGATTCCGCGCCGAAGCTCGCCTGCGCGGAAAGGTCGGCCGGTTGAACCTGCTCAAAGTGGGCCACCACGGCTCCTGCACCGCCTCGGGGGACGAGTGGCTGACCGAGTTGCGCCCGACGGCGGTCGTGGTGAGCGTCGGGGCCGTCAACCGCTACGGCCACCCCTGTCCCGCCACGTTGTCGCGGCTGGCGTCGCACGGCGCTTCGATCTGGCGCACCGACCGGGAAGGCGACGTGACCGTCGAGACCGACGGGACCACGATGACGGTGCAGGCCAAGCGAGGGACGGAACGATTTCGAGTGAGGAGTGAGGAGTGAGGGGTTTGCTCCACCCCTTCCCCAGCTCCTTGATTCCTCGGCGTACTCCTTACTCCATACTATTTACCATTTCCCCGGAGCCCCGGTGCTGGCGAAGACCTCCGTCACCACGATCGAACGGTTCATCCTCGATTCCGAAGACAAATATCCGGAAGCGACGGGTGAACTCTCCAATCTGCTCTACGACATTGCGTTGGCCTGCAAGATTCTCGCGGCCTCGATCCGCCGGGCGGGGCTGGTGGACATTCTGGGCAGCGCCGGCTCGGAAAACATCCAGGGCGAGGAACAGCAGAAACTCGACGTCTTTGCCAACGAGACCCTGAAGAACGCCATGAATCATACTGGCCGGGTCTGCGTCATGGCCTCGGAGGAGGATGAGGATATCATCCCGATTCCGGAGGAGTATCCCGCCGGCAAGTACGCGGTGCTCTACGATCCCCTGGATGGATCGTCGAACATCGACGTCAACGGGGCGGTAGGCACCATTTTCAGCATCTACCGGCGCACCAGTATGGAGGGGCGCGGCACGGTGGGCGACGTACTGCAACCCGGCTGCAAGCAGGTGGCGGCGGGGTACGTCATTTACGGTTCCAGCACCATGCTGGTGTACACGACCGGGCAGGGCGCCCACGGCTTCACCCTCGATCCCGCCATCGGTGAGTTCCTACTCTCCCATCCCCACATTGTCACACCACGGGTGGGCAAGTACTACAGCGTGAACGAGAGTAACTTCGCGCGCTGGAGCAGGGGGATGCAGATGGCGGTGCGTGGCTTCCACGGCGATCGCCCCGAGGAGATCAAAGGCAAGAACAGCCGTTACATCGGCTCGCTGGTGGCGGATTTTCACCGCAATCTCATCGCCGGCGGGATTTTCATGTACCCCGCCGATTCGAAAAACCCCAACGGCAAGCTCCGGCTCCTCTACGAAGCCAGCCCGATGGCCTTCATTGCGGAACAGGCCGAAGGCTCAGCCACCAACGGGATCGATCGAATCCTCGACCTGATGCCCGCGAGACTCCACCAGCGGACCCCGCTGGTGATCGGCTCCCGGGAGGACGTTGGGTATGTGGCGGATACGCTTCGTCGAGTTGGGGGTTGAGTCATAGGGCGATTGGGCTATGAGCTATAGGCTATGGGCTGTTCCAAGCCGATCCTGCGCGCCGAGCCCATGACTGGTGCGTCTAGTGCATCGCTGATAGCGCATTGCCCACAGTTCACAGCCAACAGCCTGTAGCCCACAGCCATAGCGCGTAGCCCACAGCTCATAGCCCATGACCCAACCCCGACCGAAGCCCATCTACGGCCCCGGCGACTGGACCGGCGACCCGGCCCGCGACCTGGGCGAGCCGGGAAAATTCCCGTTTACCCGCGGTGTCTATCCCGCGATGTACACCGAGCGGCTCTGGACCATGCGGCAATACGCCGGGTTTGGGACCGCCGAGGAAACCAATACCCGCTTCCACCACCTGCTTG
>JBGPJS010000138.1:0-8802 GCA_041485505.1 Gemmatimonadota bacterium
ATCCCATAATCCCATAATCCCATGAAGACTGCCGTCATCGACACCAGCAAAGGCAAGGTCGCGGTCGAGCTCTTTGACACCGAGGTGCCCGATACGGTGGCCAACTTCGAAAAGCTCGCCAATGACAAGTTCTACGACGGCACCCGCTTTCACCGGGTGATCAACAACTTCATGATCCAGGGCGGTTGTCCCCATTCCAAGACCGCGGATAACCCCGCTGCCGGCACCGGCGGGCCGGGCTGGAAAATCAAATGTGAGTGGCACAAGAACACCCACAAGCACTCGGCGGGTACCCTCTCCATGGCGCACGCCGGGAAGGACACCGGCGGGAGCCAGTTCTTCATCTGCCACGCCCCCCAACCCCACCTCGACCGGGTGCACACCATCTTCGGCCAGGTCACCACCGGGATGGACGTCGTGAACGCCATCAAGAAAAACGACGTCGTCAACTCCATCCGGGTGTCCTGACCCCTGTATCTCGACTTCGCGGTCCTCGCTGACTACGCCCTGATCGATCAGCAGGGCAAGCTCTCCGTTCTGGGACTCTTCCAGCATGTGTGGGTGCCGGGTTTCCCGGCACTGCATCCGCGCACCCATCTCGTCCTTCGGGTGCGGGGGCGGCGGACCGAGATCGGAGTGCACAGTATCCGGATTCGCTTCGTGGATGATACCGGCAACGAGCTGCTGGGCGGAGAGGGGACAGTGCAGTTCGGCGAGCCGCCGGCCGGAGTCACCGAGGTCGAGGCCGGAGCGGTGCTGGTTTTCGATGTCCCGCTGCCGAGGCAGGGGGCGTACGCCTTCGAGATCACCCTGGACGGCGGCGAGGTCTACCGGGTGCCGCTCTCGGCGGGGCTGATCCAGCCACCGGAGGCCGAGATCCACTGAGCCATCGACACGGTTCTTCCTCGGATCCAGACCTCACATCGGATTCATCGCTCTTTCATCGACCCCCCACCGTTTTGACAAAGTGATCACCGGGCGATACTGTATCGCCTCCACCCGTCACCCCGGGGGCAGGCTGTGGCACGCCCCCACTCTCGCCGTTCCCTATCGGAGCCCATCTCTATGCGGCGGTTCCACGTCTGGTATGCCATCGGGGGTCTGGCCGTCACGGCCGCGCTTCCCGGGACGCTCAGGGCCCAAGGCTTCAGCGTCAACGAACACAGCACCTGCGCCATGGGCCGCGCGGGCACCGCGGTCGCCTCGCCCTGCCCGGACGGCTCGGCCATCTACTTCAACCCCGCCGGTGTCGCCGACGCCGGGGGCTCGCAGATCACTTTCGGGGGCACCTTCATCGCGCCGAGAGGCAGCTTCACCAACGACGTCACCCGGATCGAGAGTAAACTCATCGACCACCTCTTTCCGATTCCAAATGTCTACTTCACCCGCAAGGTCAGCGATCGGGTCGGGGTGGGGATCGGGCTGTTTGCCCCTTACGGGCTCACTACGGAGTGGTCAACCAACTCAGAGGTTCGCTACCTGGGCTACAAGAGCGTCATCAAGAACATCTACATCCAGCCGACCGTCGCGGTGAAGCTGAACCAGTACTTCTCGTTCGGCGCGGGATTCGACCTGGACTTCGCCCACCTCCAGCTGCGGCAGCGGGTGGACCTCTCCGGCCAACAGCTCCCACCTCCGGCGCCCGCCGGGGCGACCTTCGCCAACATCGGAGTCGCGACCGGCACCGACTTCGCCGACGCCAATGTCCACGGTAACAGCACGGGAGTCGGATACCACGTGGGGATTCTGATTCGGCCGACCGACCGAATCTCCTTCGGGGCGCGTTACATGTCCC
Source organism: Gemmatimonadota bacterium (assembly GCA_041485505.1). Taxonomy (GTDB): domain Bacteria; phylum Gemmatimonadota; class Gemmatimonadetes; order Gemmatimonadales; family GWC2-71-9; genus JBDUEA01. The sequence goes on from JBGPJS010000138.1 coordinate 1,796, forward strand.
GGCAGAAGGTCAAGATCAACAGCGGTACCGCCGAATTCAATCAGGTCAGCACCGGGATCATACTCGCGGCGGGCAATCCCTTCGGAGTGCCGGGCGGCACTCCGCTGGATGCCGTGCTGGCGCCGCAGTTCGGCGCCGGTGGACCCCTCACTACCCAGACCGCGATCACGGCGCTCCGAATTCCCGAGCAGTGGGGCTTCGGGGTGGCGGTGAGTCCGATCGAGAAGTTGAAACTCCTTTTCGATATCACGCTCCAGCACTGGCAGGTCTTCGATACCCTGTTCATCCAACTCGCCAACCTTCCCACGACCGTTCTGCCTAGCAATTTCAAGAACACCACGGCCTACCGGTTCGGCGCCGAATACGCGGTGAGCTCGATGGTGAGCCTGCGTGGAGGTTATATCAATCACAATGGGGCCGAACCCAGCGGCTCGGTAACGCCGAACCTGCCCGAAGGGCCCCGCTCGGAGTTCACCGGCGGTCTCGGGGCCGATCTCGGCGGACGGATCCACGGCGACCTGGCGTACCAATACATCATCCAGGCCGATCGGCGGGGGCGCTCCGTGCCTTTCGGCCAACCGGACAACGGCCTGTTCGCCTTCCACGCAAGTCTCTTCGGCGTGTCATTCACCTACGCCTTCTGACGGGGAGCCCGATCTGCTATGAAAGCCTTTCGAATCGCCGTCGCGCTGATCGCCGCCCTGCCGGTCCTGGTGGGGTGCCACGCGGATGAATCATTGAAACCCGCGCCAACGCCGCCGCCGGTACCGAGTGGCGGCGCGATCTTCCAGCGCTACGTCGCAATGGGAAACAGCATCACGGCCGGGTTCCAATCGGCCGGTATCAATGACAGCACCCAGAAGCGTTCCTACGCCTCCCTGCTTGCGGCGGCGATGGGGACCTCGTTCACCTACCCGTCGCTCTTCGGTCGCGGTTGCCCCCCGCCGTTCGACACCAACACGACTCAGTCCCGGGTTGGGGGGAGCACGTCCGGTACCGACTGCGATCTCCGCTTCAACAGCCAGTTGCCCAATAACGTGGCGATCCCCGGAGCCCAGGTCGAGCAGCTGCTCAGCAACTTCGGGACGGACACCACCCATACCAACGCCCTGACGTTCCTCTTCCTTGGTGGTTTGAACCCGATCCAGGCCATGGAAGCGCAGAACCCGACGTTCGTCTCGCTCTGGATCGGGAACAACGACGTGCTCGGCGCGTTCACCACACTTCCTGACCCGCTGACCGGTGTCGGCAACCCCGGCGACGTGAACAAGATCACCCCGGTCGCGACCTTCATCCAACGGTACGACTCGACGCTCGACGCGATTCAGGCGACGGGCGCCAAGGCGGTTCTGATCTCGGTGGCCGATGTCACGGTGATCCCCTACGCCTCGGCCGGAGTCTTCTACTACTGCCTCAAGAACGGCGGGTGCCCGCCACCGCTGCCGGCCCAACTGCCGCAGCTGGCCGGGATCACCACCTTCAAGGTGAGTCTGACCTGCTCGCCGCTGGGCGTCGGCCTCACCACACTCGTCCCCTGGCCCATTGGCCTGGGCTTGGTCCAGACCGCCGTCACCCACCTGCTGACCGGCGACACCACGAGTGTGACGCTCGATTGTACCATCGATCAGCAAGTGATTACCAGCACCGAGATCACCGCCCTCAAGACGGCCGTCGCCGGCTACAACGCGCATATCCAGTCCGAAGCCACCGCGCGCGGGTATGCCTATTTCGACGTGAACCCGGCGCTGGCGGCTGAACTGCAGTCGGGGGCCAATCCGACGGGCCGCATTCCCCCGTTCCCAGACGCCCTCGGGGCCCTCGTGCTTCCGCCCGCGCGGCCAGGACCGATCTTATTCAGAAGCATCAATCCCTTCACCACCCTGCCCCTCCTACCCCTGTTTACCCAGGACGGTGTGCATCCCAGCGCGCTGGCCCATCAGTTGGTCGCCGATTCGGTGGCCTCTGCCATCAACCAGACCTACGGCAGCAGCCTGCCGGTGCCAGTGTGCGGGACAGTGACTTGCCCGGCGCCGTAAGCAGGTGAGCGGTGAGCAGTGAGCGGTGAGCAGGGATCGCCGTATTCTGCTCACCGCTCGTCTTTTTTCATCCATCACACTCCGCGCGGATGTCCCGCTCACCGCTTACCGCTCACCGCTTACGCTTCTAGCCCCCGGAGCCCCCATGTCGTTCCGTTTCCCACGTTGGTTGATCCTCCCGTCGTCTCTTCTTGTTTTCGCCAGCGTCGCCACGGCGCAGGATGCCCCGCCGGTCGCCGCGATCGTCCCCAAGGTCGACACCCTCAACGGAGAGGTCCGGGTCGACAACTACTTCTACCTGCGGGACCGACAGAACCCCCTCGTCATTCCGTACATCGAGGCGGAGAACGCCTACACCGAATCCCGGATGGCCCATACCCAGGACCTTCAGGAAAAACTCTATAAGGAAATGCTGGCGCGGATCAAGGAAACCGACCTCTCGGTTCCGGAGCGGCGGGGGCCCTACCTGTACTACACCAGGACCGAACAGGGGAAGTCGTATCCGATCTTCAGTCGCCGGCGGGGATCGAAGGGCGCCGAGCAGGTCATCTTCGACCAGAACGCGGAAGCGGCGGGGACCTCGTTCTATCAGTTGGGCGGTTTCCAGGTCAGCCCTGATCACAACCTGCTCGCGGTCCTGGTCGACACCAACGGCCACGAGGACTTCGAGCTGCAGGTGAAGGACCTGCGCAGCGGACAGTTCCTGGAGGACCGGATTCCCCGGCTTACCTTCGGTCTGGCCTGGGCCAGCGACAACCGGACCATCTTCTACATGACGACCGACTCCGCCAAGCGCGGCGACCAGGTCTGGCGCCACCGGCTCGGTACCCCGCCATCCGAGGACGTCTCGGTGTACCACGATTCCGATGTCCTCTTCAATGTGAGCGTTTCCCGCTCCCGAAGCGGTCGTTACATCTATCTCTCGAGTGGGAGCTTCACTTCAGGGGAGACCTGGGTGGTGGCGGCGGATCACCCGGACGCGGCGCCGCGACTGATCGCGGCGCGCCAGCCCGATGTGGAATACGACGTCACCGATTCGGGCGACCGGTTCTTCATCACGACCAACGGCAATGGCGCCCGGAACTTCGCGGTGATGCAGGCGCCGGCCGCCGATCCCTCTCCCGCCAACTGGACGCCGTTCATTCCCTACCGGGACTCCGTCTTCGTGGAAGGAGTGGATGCGTTCAAGGACTGGGTGGTGGTGAGCCAACGGAGCGGAGGATTGCGCCGCCTCCAGGTGACTCGTCTCAGGACCGGCGCCGGACACTCAGTGTCGTTCCCCGAGGCGGCCTATGGTGTCTTTCCCGCCGAGAACCCGGAGTTCGACACTCCGCTCTACCGCTTCACCTATACCTCGCTGGTCACGCCGAACTCGGTATACGACTACAATCTCATGACGCACACCCGGCGGCTCCTCAAACGGGACCCGGTGCTGGGTGGCTACGACCCCGCCAAATACACGGTGGAGCGGCTCATGGCCACCGCCCGCGATGGCACCCGGGTGCCGATCTCCCTGGTGTATCGGAAGCCCCTGGTCAGAAACGGCAAGCGTCCGCTGCTACTCTACGCCTACGGCTCCTATGGTGCGACCATCGAGCCCACCTTTTCCTCCATTCGATTCAGCCTGATTGATCGAGGCTTCACCTACGCCATCGCCCACATCCGGGGTGGCCAGGAGATGGGGCGGCAGTGGTACGATGACGGAAAGATGATGCACAAGAAGAACACCTTCTTTGACTTTATCGACTGCGCGGAGTACCTGGTCCAGGCGGGGTACACCTCTCCCGACCGCCTGGTGGCCAACGGGGGCAGCGCCGGGGGGCTCCTCATGGGCGCCATCACCAATTTCCGGCCCGATCTCTTCCACGCGGTGGTCGCCGACGTCCCGTTCGTCGATCTGATCAACACCATGCTCGATGCCTCGATTCCGCTCACCGCCCAGGAGTGGTTGCAGTGGGGCAATCCCTACAAGGCGGATGAGTACGCGTACATGAAGACCTACGCACCCTACGAAAACGTCGAGTCCAAGGCCTATCCGGCCCTGCTGGTGACCAGTAGCCTCAACGATTCCCGGGTGCCCTATTGGGAGCCGACCAAGTGGGTGGCCAAGCTCCGCGCCCTGAAAACCGACGACCACCTGCTGCTGCTCAAGATGAACATGGGGGCGGGCCACGGCGGCTCCTCGGGCCGCTACGACCGGCTCCACGATCAGGCCTTCCGCTATGCATTCATCATTGACCAGGTGCAAGGGGCGCCAAGTCCGTAGGAGTCGGGATTCAGGAGTCAGGATTCAGGAGTCGGGATGCTGGAGTGGGGAACACCGGCGTGAATGGTTCCTTGCTATCCTGACTTCTGAATCCTGAATCCTGACTCCTGACTCCTGAATCCCGACTCCTGAATCCCGAATCCCACTCTCGATGACCCATCCCAGCAGCAGCGCCGCCGCCGGCTGGACCCGCGACCGGGCCCTGGCCCTTATGCAGCAGTACACCCCGTCCGATGCCCTCCGGAAACACATGTATGCCGTTGAGGCGGCCATGCGCGCCATGGCCGTCAAGCTGGGCGGGGACCCGGAAGACTGGGGGCTGGTGGGCCTGCTCCACGATTTCGATTACGAAAAGTTCCCCAACACCGAGCACTCCCCCACGGTGGGGCACCCCAGCGAAGGGGTGCGCATCCTGGCCTCGCAAGGGTTTCCGGAGTCCATGCAGCGCGCCATCCTGGGGCACGGCAACTATACCGGTGTCCCCCGCGACACCCCGATGGCCCGGGCCCTCTTCGCGGTGGATGAGCTCTGTGGTTTCCTGGTGGCCTGCGCGCTGGTGCGGCCCTCGAGGAGCCTCAAGGACCTCGAGGTCTCGAGTGTGAAAAAGAAGCTCAAGGACAAGGCCTTTGCCCGCGGCGTCAACCGGGAGGATGTGCTCAAGGGTGCTGAGGAGCTCGGCGTGCCGCTGGACCAGCACATCGCCTTCGTCCTCGAGGCCCTCCGCCCCGTGGAAGCCACTCTGGGGCTGAGTACGGGGTGAACCTCCTCCTCGACCGAGCCTCCGGCGCCCGGGCCATTCCCGGCAATCGGGTCTCCCTCCTCCGCGACGGTCCCGAGACCTACGAGGCCATGCTCGAGATCATTGCCGGCGCCCGCCACTGGATCCACTTCGAGAATTACATCATCCGGGACGATACCACCGGTCGTCGCTTCGCGGACGCGCTGGCAGCCCGGGCCCGCCAGGGGATCCGGGTCAAGGTGTTGTACGACTGGCTGGGCTCCGTCGGCACCGCCCGCCGATTCTGGCGAGACCTCCGCGCCGCTGGCATCGAGGTGCGCTGCTTCAACCCACCCAGCCTGATAGAGCTGATCGCCAACCTGGAGCGGGACCACCGGAAACTGGTAGTGGCGGATGGCTTTCGCGCCGTGATGGGCGGGCTCTGCATCGGTGACGAATGGATGGGGGACCCCAGCCGCAACATCCTCCCATGGCGCGACACCGCCGTGGAGATCATCGGACCGGCGGCCGAGGTGCTGGACCAGGCGTTCGCCCGAACCTGGGTCAGGGCCCGAGGCGGCCAGCTCGAGGAGCCCGTGATGGAGGAGACCGGGAACGAGCGGGGGGGCGAGGTCCGGGTGCTCGCGGGCGAGCCGGGTCGGGAGCGAACCTACCGAATTCTCGAGTTGCTGGCGACCGGCTGCGTCGAACGGCTCTGGATTACCGACGCCTACATGGTTCCGCCGCCCCGCCTTTTCCAAGCGATCGTGGACGCCGCCAGGGCGGGCGCCGACATCCGCATGCTGGTCCCCGGCTCCAGCGACGTTCCCTGGATCCGCAATCTGACCCGGATCGGGTATCGCACCCTGCTCCGGACCGGGGTGCGGATCTGGGAGTGGGAAGGCCCCATGCTCCATGCCAAGACCCTGGTGGCGGACGGGCGTTGGGTTCGGGTGGGCTCCAGCAACCTCAACGCCTCGAGCCTGCTCGGCAACTATGAGCTGGATGTGCTCATCGAGGACACCGCACTCGCGGCGTCCATGGAGGCACAATTCCGGCGCGACTTGGCACGGAGCCGAGAGGTCCAGCGCGCCCCGCGCCGGGTCTCGGTGCGGCTGCAAAAGGTCCTCCCCTCGGCACTGCGCCGGGAGAGTCCGGAGCTGACGCCACCGCTCCACCACAAGAGTGTGCGGGAAGTCCGCCGCCGGGCGGTCGTGGCGCTCTGGACTCTCGCCACCGGCGCCCGGCGATCCATCTACGGCCCGATCAGCCTGCTGCTGATCCTGCTAGGCGGGCTGTTCCTGGTGCTGCCCCAGACCATGGCGTACGTCTTCGGCGGGCTGTGCGCCTGGTTTGCGATCGCTGCGGGGATGGAGGCGTTCCGGCGGCGGCGGGAGTCGTGACACTCCCACTTCAGCGGAGCCGCAGATGCAGGCAGATTGTCGCAGATCTTCTCGCATCTCTTGAATTATCGGCGTTTGTCTGCGTATATCTGCGGCTAATCATAGGCGGCTTCATCCCTCACTCACTGTCCGGTGTTGACACCCATGACAAGCCCCACCATCGAGAAAGTCTCCCTGGAGACTGCCCTGGCCCAGATCACCGAGCACTGGCGACCCAGGGTTGTTGGAGAGCTGAACGGCCAGGAGGTCAAGCTCGTCAAGTTTCAGGGCGAGTTCGTCTGGCACCACCATGACCATGAAGATGAGCTGTTCCTGGTGCTGAATGGTCGCTTCCGGATGGACTTCCGGAATCGGAGCGTCCTCCTTAACCCCGGCGAGTTCCTCATTGTGCCCCGCGGGGTCGAGCACCGCCCGGTCGCCGACGCGGAGGTCGCGGTCTTGCTCTTCGAGCCGGCCGGCGTGAAAAACACACGGAATGTCGATCATCCGACCCTTACCGCTCCGCTCACCACGTTGTCGTGAGAATCCGCTCCGGCTACCCACTGCGACCATTATGCCCTGGCTCTTCCTCGCCGCAATCCTCG
>JBGPJS010000139.1:0-8783 GCA_041485505.1 Gemmatimonadota bacterium
AGTGTCGCTCTTGTGTGGGTCCGGTGTGGGTCTATGACGTTGGGGGGGGCGGCCACGACGGTGGCCGCCGTACTCCACTGGCCATGTACCTCGTTCCCGTTGCGCGACGCGAGGAGAGCGCTCCGGTCATCCACGATGGCGACCACGGGGAGCCCCGGCCAGCCGGAGTCTGGGGGGATGGCATGGACCGGAGCGAAATCCAACGTCACCTGAATCTGGGAAGCGAGCGTCACCGCGAGCCCCGCCACGACCGCGCGGCGGAGAGCTGGGCTCAGCAGCGGATAGGCTTCAGCGGGGGCGATGAGCCCGACCGAACGGGTCGCCCGCCCGATGTCATGCACCAGGAGCTGTACGACTCCACGGGGGGAGTCGATCTCCACTACGGTCGGTGTTGTCGGCACGCTGAGGCCGTCCAGGGCCACACCAAGCCGCTCCAGGGCCTGACCCTGACTATTGGAGATGCGGGCCAGTAGGGCAGTGGGTGGTTCCGGCCGAAAACGCTTGGGTCGGCCGGTGTCTATTCTCGCGGCGCCCTTGGTGACCAGCCCCTCTAGAGCGCCGTAGGCATTGGCACGGGCTAGGCCCGCCGATCTCGCAATAGCATAGCCGGTGCCCGGCCCGGCAGTGAGCAGAACCTCGTAGACGCGGCTCTCTGTGGGAGTAAAACCGAAGGGAGTGAGGTCCACGGCAGTCATGGTAGTAGTATGGGATACTGATGGCCGAGGCGCAATAGAATCGCGGGTGTAGGGTCTGGGTCGTCGGGCGTAGTGGAGGGCAGAGGCCCAACCCTGCGCCCCAATTACCCTCTTGCCCACACCCTACACCCTCAGGTGTACTGCAACCCCCACCCCAGGAGCTTCGCGATCAGCGCCAGCCGGAAGGTCACGTCCACTTGGCGCGCCTCCACGGCTTTGGTCTCAGGGTCGAGTGGGAAGTAGTGGTGGGAGATCCTGTTTAGGGCCCGGGGCAGCGAGCGCAGGTTTTTCGGGTGCCACACCCCATGCTCGTCACAATCCTTGAGCAGGCGGGCCAGCACCTTGGTGGCGACGGGTGCCGTGTGCAGGGCGCCAATTTGGGCTAGTAGCTCGATGTAGTGCAGGGCCAGCGGAAGGTCTTTCGCGACTCCCTTGCCGTCGGCCTCGATCGGGTCGCCCAGGAGGAGATGCTGCGGCTTGGCCGTCTTCTTGCCGACCTGAATGGCGAATGCTTTCTTGGGTGCGGGCTGGGCGAGGTAGTGCCCCAGACGCTCCGTAAATCCGGCACGCTCCCGCTGAAGATTTGGCATCGCGGCGACCATCGCGACCGAATACCAACTTGGCGGGTAGGCCTCGGGGTGAAGAACCGTCGTGCTCCCAGACCGGATGAATGGTTTCTCAGCCAAGGGGCTCCGAAGGAACTGGGAAACCGCGCTGGCGATCTTGTGGGCGGAGCCCCGGAGCCGGGGATCTTCCAGGTACCCGGCTTCCGCCAGCGCCGCAGAAGCGGCTTCACGAAGGACGCTCCGGGCCCACTCCTGTGCCGGCGGCTCCGACTTCACCATCTTCTGGAATTCGAAGAGCAACCCGGGGTCTTCGTCGCGAGAAAGGAGGCGGAAGAGCAGTCGGTCAGCCAGCTTGAATGGGCGGCTGTCACGGGGCCATCCCAACTGCACCAGTCGCCGATACTGCGGGATGGTTCCCACGTCCTTGATACCCTGACTGCTCGAGGCCACCAGGCCAAGCAGATTCCCACCCCAGACGCCATTGTCCTTCTGTTTCTTGACGACGGCCAGTCCGGCTTTCGACTGCGTAACCGCTTGCCGGGCGGCCGCAATGACCTCCGCGGTGGAGTAGCCGCTGGGGGCGAGCTCGGTATAGGTGCGATAACGGACACAATCCCCGGCGTGCGAAACGAGCCACGAAAGGGGGACCCGGTGGTGATTGGGCAGTTCCAGAGACACTCCCGGACGGCGTTTAGTCGGACGCAAGCGGCGGCAAAGATAGTGATTTGAAGGTAGTTACGCCACCGCTAGCCCAACTCGCTGAGCGGTAAGCGGTAAGCCTCTAGTCAGGACCGAATAAGACGGCACGTCCCATGTTGGCACGTCAGCCGGACCACCCGGTGCTGCCGAATCTGCACCCCGCTCTTCCGCCTCAGGCTTGCCCCTTACTGCTCACCGGACCCTCTCTTCGCCGGCTCCCCGGAACTCCGAACTCGGGTTCCAGACCGGCTGTTGGGGTGTGTTGCCCAGCTCCAGTGCTGTGCGGACGACCACTCGAATCTGCTGTACGGCGCCATCCATGGTGAACCAGGGGAGCACCTCGTCCGCCGGCTGATGATAACGGTGGTCAGCGTATTCCCTTTTCTGCTCCTCTCCCCAACCCGCCGGTCGGCCAACGTAGTCGATCCCATTCTCCACTGAGAGAGCCGGGACGCCGGCGCGCGCGAAGGGGAAGTGATCCGATCGGAAGAAGGCTCCACGGACCAGCGCGTCCTGATTGACGACCACCTTGAGTCCCTCGGCCGCCGCTGCTCGCCGGAACACGTCGCCGAGCGACGACTGGTCGATACCGAGGGCAGCGATGTCGCGAGTCCGGCCGTAGAGGTTCATCACATCGGTGTTGAGTACCGCGGCCAGCTTCCTGAGGGGGAGGGTGGGCCGTTCGGCGAAGGCCTGTGAGCCGAGCAGGCCGGACTCCTCGGCTCCGAAGGCGATAAAGAGAAGCGAGCGTGCCGGCCGCACTCCGCTCGAGACGAAGGCCTCCGCGGCCGTGAGGACCGCCGCGGTGCCGGAGGCATTGTCCTCGGCGCCGTTGTAAATCGAATCCCCATTGACCGGAGTGCGGATCCCGAAGTGGTCATAGTGTCCACCGAAGAGCACCGCTTCATCAGCCCGGGGCCCCTTACCGGCAAGGCGACCGACCACGTTAAACGTCTGAGACCTTCGCACCGCGCTGCGGACACTGGCATCGAGGTCGACGCCGAGAGAGACGGAATGGAATTCATGGGTCGCCGCCTGGGCGGAGAGCAGGTCGAGATCCAGGCCGGCTCCCCGGAACAATTCGGCGGCGGTGGTGTCCCGGATCCATCCGGCGACGATCAGGCTGGTGGCCGGCCGTTCCAGGCGGACCTGTTCGCCGGTCCAGGAGCTGGCCACCGCACTCCACGGATAGGTCGCGCTCTCGGTGGTATGCACCATGATGATGCCGGCCGCGCCGTGACGGGCGGCTTCTTCGATCTTGTAAGTCCAGCGACCGTAGTAGGTCAGAATTTTCCCCTTGAAAATCGTCGAGTCTCGCAGCCCCGGATCGTTGACCAGACAGATCACGATCTTGCCGGTGGCATCGATCCCGCGGTAGTCGTCCCATTGATACTCCGGCGCGACGATTCCATAACCCACGAAAACAGCGGGGCCGCGCGCGCTCACCATCGAATCGTCCCGCATGGACCAGAGGACGTAATCCTCCCGATAACGCAACAGTGTGGCCGGATCGGTCCCTTTCTGGGACTTCAGGATCGGGTCGGGAGTAAGGGCAATTATCGGGACCCGGTGAAAGTATGTCCCGTCATCACCCGCCGTTTGGAGGCCGAGGCGCTTGAATTGCGTCGCAATGTATTTTGCGGCCAGCTCGCCTCCGCGAGTTGCCGTGCCTCGGCCTTCCAACGCATCATCGGCCAGAAATTCGAGATGGGCCCGCAGAACCTCCCCGCTGACGGCCCGGGCCACCCGAGTCGCAGGGGATGCTGACTGCTGGGCCAGGAGCCGCGACGAGTGAGGGGTCAGGAGTGAGGAGTAAGGAGTGAGAAACAGACAGACAAACACTGCTCGGCTGAAGGATTCCCGCATGCGCGTCTCCGCTCCAGGTTGATTGTCGCACAGTTCTCTTCGGACTCCTCACTTCTTAGTCCTTACTCCTTACACACCTTTCCGGGCTCTGTCAGGAAGGCCTCGATCTCCGCCACCACCGTGTCCGGCTCGGTCTGATGGGGCCGGTGCAGCGTGTTCGGCAAGGCGATCAGCTGGTGGCAGGGAATCTGCGCGGCCAGCTCCTCCCCGACTGGGAAGGGGATCGTTGGGTCCTCCTGACCCCAGAGGATCAGCGTGGGCTGACGGAGGCCGGCAAGGCGCTCGCGAAGGGCGGCGAAGTCGAAATCCCGGAGGATTCTCGAGGTGGCCCTGCGATATGCGGAGTCCCCCACGGGTTCGTAGACTGCGCGCGCCGCAGGCTCGGAGAGCCACGCGGAATCGTGCACCGGGAGGATGTAGGAGAGGGCGGTGGCCACCCACGCAGCGCCGGGGGAAGCGATTCCGGTGGAATCGCCCAGGAGCGGACTCAGCCCGAAGCCCGCCGGGGCGATCAGCACCGCGGCGACCACCCGCTCGGGATGGTCCAACGCCAGCGCCGCGGCGATCTCTCCACCCATCGAGTGCCCCACCACCACCACCGGCCCCCGAGTCCACCGGGTGAGGAAGTCGCCCATCCGCCGCTCGTATGACGCTAGGTCGTAGACGGCATCGGGCTTGTCACTGAGACCGAATCCGGGAAGATCCACCGCCACCACCCGGTATCGCTCGGCAAGGCGGTCGAACACCGCACGGTAACCCATGATCGACTCACCGTAGCCGTGAAGCAAAAGCAGCGTGGTGTCCCCCTCACCGGCCCGGACCGCGCGAAGCGCTACGTCGTCCGCCTGAAGCCATTCGGCGTGGTGCCGGGGACCGGCCCCTCCCACCGAGTCCCGAGTCACCCAGAGCAGCGCCAGGGCAAGGACCAGGACCGGCAGGCGCTTCAGCGGGCGCACGTCACGAATATGATTGCCCCGGCCGGCGCGGGGCCCTGCATTACGGAGAGTACCAGGAGGTCGTCGGTGAGCCAGCTCAGCCCCAGTCCCAGCACCTGAAAGCGGCTGAGGTCACAGATGGTCGGCGCAGTGCCTACCTCAGGCTCCCCGCGCGGGCCGGCCGGAAAGAAGAGCACGGCATGAGGCGTTCGCAGCGCGATGGTGCGGCCGTCGGGCGAGATCGCCGCGCCGGCGACCGCACCCATCCGCCTCACCTTCTGGGTCGCGAGAGTCCCGATGGAGTCAGCAACGGTCCAGGGCCTTCCGAGCCAGGCCATGGCCGGTACCCGGTATGCCGTGACGCCCCGGGTCCGGCCGGTGGTCACCAGATAGACCGTTCCATCCTTGGCCAGATACATCGCCTGCGCGTCACGGGGGCCATCGGGATAGCGGAAGGCAAGGCTATCCACCCGGACCACGGCGTAGGTCCGGGGCAGCCGGTCCCGGGAGATCAGCGGTTCCTCCAAGCGGTAGAGAGTCACCGACGAGCGGCGCTCGGTCTGATCGCCCAGGTCGCCCAGATAGAGGCAGGTCCGCGCTCCACAGGGTCCTTCGGCGATGGCCTGCCAGGACACGTTGTTTACACCGGTGATCTCGAAGGTACCCAGATCCTGCCCGAGGGAGTCCGCCGCATAGAACTCGGTCTCTGGGCTGCCCGGGTTGAAGGTCCACAGCACATTCGCCTGCATCCGGCTGACGGCGATGGGCGGACTGGTGCCTGGCCGGGGGAGGACCTCGGTGGATGCGGCGAGGCCAGCGGGCACCGGGTTGGCCAGCCAGGCCAGAGAATCGTCTTCCTCCGAATCGATCGTCGCCGCCAGCGGTGCCTGCAACGGCACGCCACCCCGCCGGCCGCCACCGATCACTCTCGGGTTCTGGAATGTGCCGGTTCGCCGAGGGTGTCCCGGCTGGAGGGACGCTGCTGGACTCTGGGCCCAAGCGTCAGCACCTGCGGCGATCAGGGCGGCCCACACCAGAGAGGCCGCGAATCGACGCCGGTGCCCCTGGACGGAATCAGCACTCCGCCGCTTTGAATCAGGAGTCCGGGGCTTCATGGGATCGGTCAGTACTGACATTGGACGACGTGAATCGTACCCGCCGGGAGGAAGGCGCGCTCGCTGGTCAGGACGAGACGTCGGTCGTCAAGCCAGGCGACTCCTTCGCCCTGGACTTCGAGGTCGCCGAGATCACACCGCCGGGGTGGCGCACCCGGGGTGAGACCGTCACTCTGGTCGAGTGTGAAGAAATACAATTCCCGATAGGTGCGCACGACGACGTCCCGTCCGTTGGGCGCCAGGGCAGCGTCGGTGACCCAGCGTCCAAGATTCCGATCGGGAGTGATGGGAAGTGCGCCGAGGGACTCGGCTGTCACCGACGTGTCGGTGGTCCACGCGGCGGCCGAAACTCGGAACTCCTGAATGGGGCCGCTCCGGCCCTTCGTCAACAATATTAGGTTGCCGCGTGGGGTCACGAGCAGGGCCTCGATGTCGTGCGGACCGTCGGGATAGTGGATCTTGAGCCGTTCGGCCTGGAATCCGGTCGGGTAGGCAGTGTAGACGCCCCCCGTCCTCACGGGCTCGGGTACCCGGTAGATGAAGGCGTGGCGCCGGTGCTCGTGGTTGTCTCCGGTGTCGCCGATGTAGAGGCACCATGTGGTCCCGCACGGTCCCAGCGCGATGGCCTCCCAGTCCTCATTTTTCGCGCCTGGGACAGCAATCGCCGCGATGGCCCGGCCCTCAAGGTCAGTGATGAATATGATCGGATCGTTGCCGGAGTCGTTGAAAGTGTAGAGGAGGCCGGGGTTATCCCGGCTCACTGCCACACCCGAGCTTTCGGTCAGCCGCGACTCCTGGAAGGTGCCGGTGCGCTCGGCATGCAGGGGCTTCTCCGGGACCCACTGACAGCGAGCGGCCACGGGGAAGAGCAGCAGAATCAGACTGAGGGTTGCGTGGAGTGGCATGACGAATGGTAGCCAGAGCGCCGCGGTGGACCAATCCTTGCTTGGGGTTGGGCCCGGAATCATCTTTCCGGTTCTCACCCGAGCGGAAAGATCCTCGCTCCGCTCCGGATGACATCGCGAGAGGTACGCGGCATGCTGGAATCCCTGAAATCCCGCCCGATCACCCGGCTCCCCCCCGAGGTCCGTTTCGAGGGGCGGGTCTTCTTCCTGACGGAAGACCCCGCCCTGCTGACGCGGCAGCTGCAGGGCGAAGATCTGGGCTGGACACCAGCCACGAAACTGCGTGACGACATCTCGACGGACGAGATCACACCGGCCTACATCTGCTATTACTACGACCAGACCCTGGGTGAATTTCCCTACCTCGGCCTTAAGGCGGGGACGGAATTTCCGGTCACCCGCGGCTCGGTCAAGCGCGGAGGATTCGTCGCCTCGGTGAGCGGCAAGCGGCGGGGCAAGGGGTCGAGCCGGGAGCAGTCGCCGTACGCGGAGATGATGGCAGGCATCCGCCTCGTGATCGCCGAGAGTATCGAACGGATCTACCGGGAGAACTGCCAGAACCTCGGCATCTTTACCAGCACCGATTTCTCACTCCTGGACCGGATCCACCGCGGTGAACCGATCCCGCTCTCGGTGTTCACCGCCGGTGAAGGCGAGATCACCCGGGGGATCATCGAGCACGGCGGGCTCTTCCAGTACAACCTGGCTCGCCTGCAGGGAAGGGTCTCGGTTCCGGTGCCCGCCACTTCGCGGCGGCCCATGACGCTGGCCGAGAAGATCATCGCCCGGCACTGGGTGGCGGACCTCGCTTCCAACCGGGTGGGTGTTCCATTCGTCCGGCCGGGTGACGAAGGGTTTGTCCGCACCGATATCCGATTCAGCCATGAGTACGTAACGCCGATGTCGGCGATCTTCTGGCGGGACTACGTGGGCCCGAAAGAGAAAGTGGTCGATCCCGGCTCGATCTTCTTCTTCCGCGACCACCTCACCTTCCTCGAGCTCGCGATGACCGACGAGCGCAAGGCGGAAGGACTGCTGGACGTGGCGCTCGAGCTCAAGAAGAAGCAGGAGGAGTTTGCGGCGGACCAGGGAATTCGGCTCTACGGCGAGCTTCCGAGAATCGGCAAGAACATGGTGGTGCAGGGCTCCGAAGCCATCTGCCATTCCAAAATGCTGGAGCAGCACGCGCTACCGGGCATGGTCATCATCGGAAGCGACAGCCACACGCCGCACAGTGGCGCCATGGGGTGTCTCGCCTTCGGGGTTGGCACCACCGCCATCTTCAACTCCTGGCTCACCAAGGACGTCCGGCTCAAGGTGCCGCCGTCGGTGCTCATCCGGGTACGGGGTGAGAAGCCCCGCAATGTGACGGCCAAGGATTTCATGCTGCAGATCCTGCGGCACCCGTACGTGAAGACCGGCAAGGCCATCGGCAAGATCGTCGAGTACGCCGGGGAGGCGGTGGAGGCGCTCTCGATTGACGAGCGCGCTACCATGACCAACATGGCGGCGGAGGTCGGCGCCTTTACCGGGATCATCCGGCCCGACCAGAAGGCGATCGATTTCCTGGTGCGGGAACGTGGCGCCGATCGCGCCGAGGTAACCAAGCTGCTCGAAGGACTCCATTCGGATTCCGATGCCGAATATGAGGAGATCATTGAGATCGGCGCCCACGAGCTGCAACCGATGATCGCCCTGCCGGGTGATCCCGGCAACGGCCTGTTCATCTCCGAATTGGGGAAGCCCATCAAGGTGGACATCGCCTACGCGGGAAGCTGCACGGCGGGCAAGAAGGAAGACATGGACATGTATGCCGCAGTGCTCAGGGAAGCGGCCGACGCCGGGGAGCGGATTCATCCTGACGTCCGGTTCTACATTCAGTTCGGCAGCCAGGATGTGAAGCGATACGCGGAGGCCAAGGGTTACCTCGAGATTTTTCGGGCGGTCGGTGCCGAGATCATCGAACCTTCCTGCGGCGCCTGCATTAATGCGGGGCCCGGCG
>JBGPJS010000140.1:0-8748 GCA_041485505.1 Gemmatimonadota bacterium
CACCAGCTACAGCTATCTCGACAGCAACACCCCCGACTCACCGACCCGGGTGACCGACGCGCTGGGGCGGCACACCGACTACACCTACACCAGCCAGGGGCTGACCGATTCCATCACCGACTCCCGAGGTCATGTGACCTCGTTTGGGTACAAGGCTTCCCCTCTGGTTGGCCTGGTCAACCGGATCACGGAGCGGAGCGTCCAGACCTGGCGGGAGAATGTCGGCGCAAATGACACCACCGACGCTACCCAGGACCAGGTGAGGCACTTCGACTACGACGCCAACGGAAATATCAAGGCTGACACCTCGACCACCGGCGTGGTAACCGCCTACAAGGCCGATACCCTGGGCCGGATCACCGACGTGTACACCCCCGACAGCTCGCTGGCCCACTACGTCTACGATCCGATGAACCGAGACACCGCTGTGGTCCAGTACACCACGGCGCAGTCTGCCGGGTTCAGCCTGATCCCTGCCGGGTGCGATAGCACCCAGGTGGTCTGCAACACGGCCTCCACCTGGGCGTTCAATCCTAGTCTCCCATCCACCCTGACCACCCATTACGTCCACAGCGTGGTCGGCGTCGACTCGGTAGTCGATGCTCGCGGGGTCCGCCGCGGCTTTGCCCGGGAGGCCCGTGCCCTGGTGGCCCGGGAGCGGGATGATTTCGGCCGGGACCGCACCGCCTCCTTCAACGCCGCCGCCCTCACCGCGTCGACGGTGAGCCGGTCCAACCACACCGTCACCTTCACGTACGACAGCATCGGACGGAAGACGGCGATGGCCTACCCCAGCGTGGCCCCGCCCGGGGACTGGGCCGACTCCACGGTTCCCGGGGACACCGTCCGCTACACCTACGACCTCATGGGCCACCTGCTCACCGCGACCAATCACCTGGGCAGCATCACCCGCACCTACTACCTGGACGGGAGCCTCAAGAGCAAGATCACCCTGGTTGGTGCGTCGTTGGGGGACACCCTCAAGTACGAGTACGACTCGGCCGGCGCGCTCCGCCACCTGATCCATGGCCCGGACTCGACGGTCTATAAGTACAATGGGACCACCGGTGACCTCGACACCCTCCGGGTCTACTGGGCGCAGCAGGCGCAGGCGGTTCGCGCCTTCGCCTTCCAGTGGGATGCCCTGGGCCGGCGGCGCCGGATCACCTATCCCAACGGCGTGAAGGTGTGGATGCGATACGACGCGGCGGGGGTGCTGCGGCGGCTGGTGTCGATCAACCCCTACGTCCCGCCCCCGACGGTCCGGGATTTCCTCGACTTCACCCTGCGCAACACCAAGGTGGATCCCACCGGCCGGATCCTCGAGGAGGAGCACTGCGACGGGGCGATCGATGGCAGCGGGTTCTGCTTCACGCCCAAGCACACCTCCAACCGCTACAACCGGTTGGGACAACTGGTGTGGCAGAAGCGGGAGCCGGCCGTCGGGGGGGCGCAGATCGATTCGTTGGGGTATGACGCTTCCGGCAACATGACGTTTGCCCTGCGCGCCACCGACCTGCACAAATACGTCACCAACACCAGCACCAACCGGCTCAGCACCGATTCCACGATCTGCCAGTTGTGCAGCACCATCAACTTCACCTACGACTCCAACGGCAGTCGACGCAAGGGGGCGGCCGCTGTCCCCAACGACATCCTCGACATGATCTATTATTACGACGGCCTGGGCCGGATGACGGGGAGGCGCACAAGCCGAACCAGGCGTTTGACGCGGACTTTCCCCGGGATTGCCAGTACGACGCCGACGGCCAGATGGCCGACCCGTGTGAGAGCGGGGCGCCCTTCCTCGCGTTCGAGGGCGCCAACAGCGTGGCCACCATGACGGTCGGCTTCACCGACGGGTGGCGCTTCGTGCATGGCCCCGGGCTGGACGACCCCTTGATGGGAGAGTACGGTTCCGGCACCCAGGTCTACAACTGGTACTGGGTGACGGACGGTAATGGCCGGACCCTCGCCGAGGGGGATTCCGTCGGCTCCGACTCCGCCTCCTGGGCCCAGGGGGGGTACTTCCCGCAGAAGCGGTACTCGGGCGCGGTGAACGCCCAGAACAGCTTCGGGGCGGACCGGTTCAGCAGCGCCGACGCACCGGGGGTCTCCTTTTTCCGGAATCGGGCGTATGATTCGAAGACGGGACGATGGACCCAGGAGGATCCGATTGGGGTGGCAGGGGGCGTCAATCTGTATGCGTACGCGGGGAATAATCCGGTCATGTTCTCCGATCCCTTTGGGTTGTGCCCGGACAATCTCAAGGATAACGACGGAAAGTGCCCTGGTGGTCTCAGTGTCAAGCAGTGGAATCAAGTCCAGGAGACCTACCCCAACATGTCAACGATCGCGCGTAGGAGGACGGCGACCCTACTGCAGCACGGCCAGATTCATGGGAACCAGCTAGCTCCAGAAGTGTATGGACAAACCGATCACCTCACCGGTAAGAACGTCACCATCAACACTTCACACGGCTTGTTTCGGCAAAGTACCTTCAATAACCACACTGAGCTGACCAAGACGCTCATCCATGAGGGGACACACGTTGAGCAGTTCAAACGGCTACCTGCAGGCTACAGCGTGCAGGAATATTGGAACGCGGCCCACGATTACTTGGACAAGAAAGCGACCGACGCTGAGAAGGATGAATATGTCCCTTCACACTAGCCTGATGAGCTACGCGGCTGGTCTTGCATGCGTGCTCGGTTGTACCCGAAGCCCCACGACCTTACTCCAAGGGCCCCAAGATTGCCGCTCAACACTGCTGAGGGCGGACCACGGCCAGGGTGACGTCGACAGCGGTCAGAGAACATTCGACCATCATCTAGGTCTGGACACAGCCCCCGATCGCATGACCTTGACGAAGGGCTGCGTATTGGCACGCTGGGTTGAACGATTCGACAGTTCACGTGGTCGGTGGCCCGATAGCCTGGCCGAGGTGCTGAACATCAATGCAACCGCACCGATTCAGATTCCGGATTCCAGCTGGATGACAGACGGATGGCACCATCGGTTCATCTATTCACGCTCGGATACAGCGCCGTTTCTGCATTCTTTCGGTCGAGACGGCAAGGATCTGTCCGGCGACGACCTTGAGTTCCCCATCTCCAAGCAGAAGCAACCCTAGCCCGAAGAGTCGGATCTAGCGTGAGGCGCTCGGGCGCGTCCGGGTTGTCGGGCCTGACGGCCCGCCGAGTCTAGCGTAGGGCGCTCTCGGCGCGTCGGGGTTATCGTGCCTGGCTCTTCTACAACTTCGGGCGGTTCTTTCGCGGAGCCTCGCGGGCCTGAGTACGAAACGGACCTTGCCTCCTCCAACGCAGAAGGTGGTGGGGGTCCCAGGTGGTCTTGAAGACCAGCGGACACCAGCTTGCGCCGGGCCGGCTCCCGAATTGCGGCCTCGAGGGCCAAGAGGAGCAGCGGAGTCACCCCACCACCAACTGCTCCTACAATGTCACGGGGTACGGCAATTGTCAAAGAGCGCCGCGACCTCAGCGTGCTTCCGGGACCTCCGCGCCACACTCATAGCTCGTCGGGGCTCAGGCGGGACGCCGTCGGCCCGTCACATCTTCATGGGCGCTTCGGGGCCGCGGGCGACCGTCGACAGAGTCTGGATGGGGAGATCACGGCCTGGCCGGTCTCAAGACTCGACGCGATCCCAGCATCGCCCGCCACGCGCGGCACAGGAAGGCTGACAGCCATTAGCCATTAGCCGTGAGCGTGCTCCATGCGCTGCGTCGCTCCGTTCGAGGAGCCACCGGGTCGCTGATGCCGATTGGCGTGCCAGCGCACCACATCGAAGGGCTGACCGGACTGGAGCACCGCGAACAACAGCGGGACCAGCTTCCTCGCCAGGGCACAGACCGCCTTGGTGCGAAGGCCGCCATTGCGGGCGAGAAGCGCCTCGTAGTCGGGGCGGTAGAGTCCCCGGGTCTGACACCAGCGCCCGGCCAAGAGAAAGAGCTGGCGGCGCAGCATCGGGCGGCCCCGCTTGGACTGCCGCTTCCGGCCGCGGATCGAGGCGCTGGACTTCTCCACCAGATTCATCCCCGCGAGCTTGAGAATCTGTCGCGGATGGACATAGTCGGCTGGGGTCCCCAGCTCGGCCACAATGGTCGCGGCGCTGACGGCGCTCACCTCGGGGATCGTCGTGAGGATCTTGGCCTCGGGGCAGGCCTCCACCACCCCGGCGATCGGCTGGTCCAGATCGGCCAACTGCTGGCGCACCAGGGTCCAGCGGGTGAGGAGATACTGGATTTCCAGCCGGCGCTCGGGGGCAGCCTGAGTCAGGGCGATGGTACTCTTGGCCGCGTCAAGCAGCGCGCGGACCCGCTCTGGAGGCATGTGGCCGCGAGAGGCGGCATCCATCAGGCGGGCGACCGTCCGGGGCGACGCGGCTACGAGATCCTGGGGCAGGGGCCACCGCGCCAGGACCGCGCGCGGGGTCACCTTCCGCAGATTCCCGAACTGGGCCAGGAACTCGGGCCAGGCCAGATCGAGCAGACCTTGCAGCCGATTCTTGAAGCGGGTCTCCTCGACGGTGAGCCGGTAGCGCTGGGTCACCAGCAGCCGCAGCTCGACGAAGGGGCTCCGCAGAAACGGGAAGCGGACGAAGATCCCGTCCCCCACCAGCTTGCAGATCTGGGCGGCATCCTTGGCGTCGGTCTTGAGGGGCTGATTGTGCGCCACGTCCTTCCAGCGCTTGGTGTGGGCGGGGAGGACGCTGACCACCGGGGCACCGAGCTGGGCGAGGAAGTGAGCGAAGGTGAAGCCGTAGTTACCGGCGAATTCGATGCCCACGAGGAGCGAGCTCAGCGCCGCGCCCGGCGCCTGCTGGCGCAGGAGGCCAACGGCCGCCTCGAACCCCTCGCGGGAGGTCGGGAAGGGGAACGGCTTGGAATCGGGCTGGCCCTTGGGTCGGACGACCATGGTGTGGGAGAAAGTGAATTCAAATGAGTCCTGGCGAAAGCCGAGTGTCTCTGAATGCCGAGCCCGGCCTTCGCGCCCGGGCCTTGTTCTGGTTGGGTCAGCCGACAGCGCGTGAGCTTACTGGGCGCGCGGTGCGTCGGCGGGACTCGTGGATCCGCCGATTACCCAGACTCCTCAGGCTGAGGTGATCTCGCCGACCGCTTGCCGGGCAACTGTACAGTCACTAGCTTTGTCTGTACATCCTTCGGAGGCTTGTCATGCCATCCACCCGTCCCCGCGTCCGCAAGAATCTGCGCCTCAATCAGGCCAAGCTCGACCGCGCGCGCCGCATCCTCGGGACCGCGACCGAAACGGAAACAGTCGAGCAGGCCCTGGATCTTGTCGCCTTCCGCCAGGAGGTTAGTGCCGGCGTCCGCCGTTTGGCGGGGAGCAAGTCCCTCCGGGACCCCTTCGCGCGGGGCTGAGCCCCGGTGCCCAGGTATGTGCTGGACACCAACCTCTACATCGCCGCCAACCGGGACCGGATCGCGGCTGAGGCGCTGGTGGGATTCTACGCGGCCAACCTCCCGGTCACCTACCTGCACGCGACGGTCGCTCAGGAGCTCATGCTGGGGGCCCTGGACGCCGCGGGGCGGCGCCAGGTACGGGAAGCCTACCTGCGTCCCTTCGAGGCCCGGGGGCGGGTCATTGTGCCCTCGTATCAGGCCTGGGTCCGGAGCGGGGAGCTGGTCGCCATGCTCGTCCAGCGAGGAGTACTGAGCCCAGGCGGCTTCACCCGCTCGTTTCTCAACGACGCGCTCCTGGCGACCTCCTGCCGCGAGCATGGCCTGACCCTCATCACCGCGAACGCTCGGGACTTCGCGCGGCTGCAACAGGTGGAGCGGTTCGAGTTCGAAGCTCCCTGGCCGACAGGAGGATCGGCCCGATAGGGTTATGATCCGCGGTGCGGAGGACTCCTCACCCAGGATCCCACCGGGCTTGCCGGCGGCGTCAATCTGTATGGGTACGCGGGGAATAATCCGGTCGCCGTCAGTGACCCGGTTGGATTGCAGTGCGGCTTAACGGCGGATGACCAAGCTGGACTTCGCAACTCGCCGAGTCGGACGGGATGAAGAAGCTCCTGCCGGAACGCCTCGTCCTCCCAACGCCGCCCTCCCGCCCTCCCGCCCGTCCGCCGTGTCGCTTCGACTTCCAAGCCGTCCCTCCCGGAGGACAATTTCCAGCCCGCAGGTCCAGGTTTCCAGACAGAAAAAGCCCTCGACCAGATTGAAAAAATCGCCTCCCCGATCGCTTATTTCGCTGTCAGAAAGCTAGTCAGCACCCCACCGGAGAAAATTCGTCCGAGGCGGTCGCAAATTCGTCTGAGGAGACTCAAGATTCGGATCCCCCGGTCGCTCGAATCCGCTCCCAGGTCGGAAGTCAGCACTCCTGGACCGCTTATCTGGGAATGGCAGCTCTCTGATCCCGCCCCACACCAGAAAAAATCCACCCCTCCAGAGGAAAATTCGGCTCCCTGGGAGAAAATTCTGATCGGGCGACCGCGTATTTGCCCTGGGCCGGAGTTCGCGCCGACTGGGCGATCGGAAGTCAGCCCGCCGCGATCGCCGGTCTGAGTCCGCCGAGCGTCTATTTCCAACCGGGAAACCAATCCCGCTGTTTCCCCCGTCCTGTTGTCTAATTTTTCCGCGGCGATCTCCCGATCGGGAGAGAAAATATTTCCGCGAGCGGCGCTCACTCCCGGTCTTGGCACGGAAAATTCGTTGAGCCACCGCCGATCCGCCGGGGGCCGAGGACCGACGCGATCCTCCCAGTTCTTGTTTTCGCGGGACACCGTCCTCGCCCGGGTCCCGCGACACTGCTCTCGAAAGGAGCGTCGTATGACAACCGCAACCCGTCGTATCGTGGACATGGTCCTCCGCGTGCTGGGCTTCCTGCACGCCAATCCGTTCGACGAGCCTGCCCACATGGCCGTGGCGAGCCGTCTGGAGGACCGGGCCACCCGGATCCAAACCCTGGCCGAGCAGGAACAGTCCGGTCACATCGCCGCCCGGGCGGCGAGCCTCACCAAGCAGAACGTCAGGGAGAAGATCATCGACGCCCTGAACTTCCTCGGCCGGGTGGCGGCCACCGCCCTGCTGGAGGAGCCGGAAATCCCCGTGCGGCTCAGCATTCCTCGGCCCCATAGCAGCCAGCTGGCCTTTCTCACCGGCGGTCGGGTCGTGGTGACGCAGGCTCAAGGGCGGCAGGATGTGCTGACCAAGCACGGCATGCCGGCGGGATTCCTGGAACAGCTCTCCGCCCTGCTGGATCAGTATGAACAGAGCATCAATGCCAAGAACGACGGCACCAGCGCCCATGTCGGGGCCAGTGCCGAGCTGGAAGGGGTGGCGCTCGAGATCAACCGGCTGGTGCGGCTGCTCGATGCCGTCTACCGCCCCCTGTTCCGGAATGACCCGGAGAAGCGGGCCGCCTGGAAGAGCGCCAAGGACGTAGTCCGCCCGGCACCCAAGCCGGACACCCAACCGGCCAAACCTGGAGGCGAAGCACAGCCGGCAGCGTAAGAACAGCAGTAAACAGTGAACAGTGAACGGGGGCTCCGTCAGGTAATCGGCCTCCGTTCCCTGTTCGCCCCATTGCTACTGTCGGTCCGCCGGTCCGCCGGATCGTGATGGAGGGTGGCCGGGAGCGGAACAATCCGCGTCGTCCGTCTTGTCCGTGGCTATCCGCGGTAAGGGAATCGGCGACAGATTGCCGCGTCGGCCCTTCCCTCGCTTCGCTCGGGAGGGCCTCCTCGCAATGACAGAAAAACAGTAAGCAGTAAGCGGTAAGCTGTGAGCGGGGGTTCCTGAAACGAATGGCCCTCCGTTTCCAATGACACAGAGGGCCGTTTGGGCTCGGAGCGTCCCGCTTACTGCTCACTGCTAACTGCTCACTGCTTTTCCGTCCCTCAATCCCTCAATTCCGTACCCCATGCAGAATCCCGCTCCGGATCCGCACCGCCTTCTCGCCGGCAGTCGGATCCAGTTCCAGCTTCTGCTGGACCTGAGGTACCAACCTCACCTTGCCATGGAGCGTCACGCTCTCGGTCCCTCGACGGACCACGATGGGGATCTCTTCCCCTTCGTGCGAGTTGTAACGAGCCCGGTAGGCCGGGCCGAAGTCCTGCTCCTTGATCTGCTCTTCACCAAGGGAGAGCAGAATGTCGCCCGCCCTTATGCCGGCTTCTTCGGCCATGCTGCCGGGCACGACCTCGATTACCCGAATCCCCGCCGAGTCCGGGCTGGGCGCCGTGGAAACGCCGACCCTCGCCTGCTGGATCGTGTCGGCGGTCAGGCGGAGACCAGCCAGCGGCAGCAGCTCGCTCCACGGGTAGGGTTCCCTGCCGTCCACATACTTGGCATCGAACTCGGCGAACCGCTTGTCCTGATCGGAGCGAAGGGATTTCCCGCCCGCGGCCCGACCCACCGCACTCCACCAGTCGAGGCTGTCGAAGCCCTTCCCCGCCTTGTAGGTGGTACGATAGAGCTCCCCCATCACATCATCCAGCGAGCGCCGGTTATCGCTCGCGTCCCGGATCATGATGTCCAACACCAGTCCCGCCAGTGAGCCTTTGGGATAGTACAGGTAGCCGGTGCCGTCAACCGGATGAATCCAGGTCGAGAGTGACGCGTCCTCCAATGCTACCGGTGTGGTCTGGCCCACCTCGATGATCTTGTTCGCAGTCCTCTGGATAAAGGCGTCGGAATCGGCGATGCCTCCCCGGACCAGGGTGAGATCGGCGTAGTAATCGGTGATCCCCTCGCTCACCCACAGCCA
>JBGPJS010000141.1:0-8726 GCA_041485505.1 Gemmatimonadota bacterium
CTCTTTCGACCGGTGAGCGGGGCTAACGAGGAACTCCTCACCAGCGGCGCCGAGAGGCCCAGGTAGGCGGCGAATACCCCAATGAGGTGTGTATTCAGGTCCGCGAGGAGGCTCCAGGGCCGGCCGAAGGCCTCTTCGAGCAGCGGCGCGCACTCGCTCCAGCAGGGAGCCTTGCGATAGTTGGTGACGATCGATTGCCAATGCTTCCGGGCCCAGGGGTCGGTCGTCTTCACCCGGACCTCAGCGATCGTCTGCCCCAGCGACTGCTGCACCGGGACCGTGAGCCATTGCTCCCCTTGCGAAGTCTTGATCCGGTTGCGCTGCTGCCAGGACTGCTTCTCGAACTGGACCGTGTCATACAGAACGAAGACGTCGCTCTGGTCGATCAGGTCGAAGTAGCCGATCCAGGGCAGATAGGTGGGTTGCATGACCGCGAGGACTGTCATCCGACGCTCCGCGCCCGCCAGGCTTCCAGGATCCGGTGCGCCACTCGGATCCGTCCGCCCGGCCGCACCAGCTCAGCCGCTCGGCGGCTCATGGCGCCCCGGATCTCAGGGGGGCTGAGATGGATGATCGCCGCGGCCACTCCGGAGGCGGTCGCGGTCTCGACAGGTCCCAGGTCGAGGGCGGCGCCGGCGCCGGCCGCGACCGCCACCTCGCGGGCCTGGGCGTCGTTGAGGCTGACGGCCATGACGGGCAGACCAGCAGAGGCCGCCTCGTACAGCAGGGTGCCTCCGGCGACGATCCCAGCGTCCGCGTCGACCATGATCGAGGCCACCGCCGCCACCTCGCGGAGCAGCTGCCAGCGGCCATCCGCCGGAAGGCTGGCTTCCAGCGACTGGACCGGGCGGTAGTTCCTCCCGGCCAGGACCGAGACCCGCTCGACACTCGGCGGCAATCCCTCCCGGAGCCACCCGACCAACCGACCGGTGAAATCCACCGGGTCGCTGCCGCCGAGACAGATCAGCAGATGTCCGAGCACCGGGCTCAGGCGGTGGCTCGGCAGCGCGTCGAACTCCTCCCGCAGCATGATTGCCTCCCCGCCTTTGAGAACCGGAGTTTCCGGGGTGTGCCGATGGCGGAAGCGGTCATTGAGATCGGGCACAACCAGCAGCCCGGCATCGAAAAGAATGGGCGACTCGTCGTCGATGGCCACCAGGAGCCAGTCCCCCTGAAGCCCGTCGAAGGATTCCTGGGTCGGACGGAAGAGGTCGGCGATCACCACGTCCGGTCGCGGCCGGAGCGCCGCCAGGAACCCCCCTTCCCGTTCCGCGGGAACCTCCTTCGGCAGAGGGATGACCGGCACCGAGCCATCGCCCAGTTCGGAACGGCTAACTAGGCGGCAGCTGGCGCCGGCGACTTCTCGCAGCGCCCTGGCCAGCGCCAGGCTTCGCACCACGTGGCCCCGCCCAATCGAGGTACCGCTCTCGGCCCGGAGCACCACTTCCATCAACCGGCCTCGGCGCCGGAAACCGAGAACTCCGGATCGTTGTCCACCAGTTCGATCAGCTCCGCCAATGGGGCCTGGTGGATCCGCTCCCCCAGGCGATCGTAGATGCCGGAGATCAGCCGGTAGTCGTCGGGGGTGTCGAGGGTGAGTCGGAGCGCCGGCCGCTCCAGGGCCGGATCCGGCGGCGGCGGCAGCCAGACGTCGAACTGTTCCGGCCGCCCTGCCACATAGGTGAGGACATGCTGGCGGTCGTCGGCATCGGTCGCTTGGCGCCAGGCCCGCGCCAACGCTTCCATCGACACGACCTCGGCGGAAGTTCCGGCCGGGAGCCGCGCGATCTCCGCGTAGTCCGGGCTCCGTTCCCGAAATGTCTGCACCGTCAGGTTCGTCAACTCCCAGGCCAGCAGCGGGCAGTCGGCGGTGACCCTGACCACGGTATCCGCCCCGAATGCCAGCGCGCAATGGTAGTAGCGATCGAGCACGTCAAGCTCACTGCCGCGGAAACAGGGTACGCCCAGGTGACCGCAGAGGGTCGCGATCGCGTCGTCCCGGGGCAGCGAAGAGGTCGCCACGACCGTCTGGCCGCCGTACCCGGTCCGCTCCACCCGCTCGAGCACGCGGGCCAGGACCGGTCGGCCCCCCAGGTCGAGCAACACCTTTCCCGGGAGCCTGGTGGAACCGGTGCGGGCCTGCACGATGGTGACGATGCCGCTCACGGGTGGCCTCGGTCTCAGGAGGCGGACTGAACCAGATGCTCCCACCGGAGCCCGTCGCCCAGCGCGAGTGGGCGGACGGCGCGGGCGCCGAGGATCGTGGGCCAGAAGCGGGGGTGGAGGCCGGGCGCCAGGTTCCGCTCCGAGCGGAGGACCCGCAGGTTGTGGGGACCCAGCGTCTCGCCCACCGCGATCGTCCGCACCGCGTGAACGCTCCGCTTGTCCCCGGGGTAGAGCGGCCGCTCCGACGGCATGATCTCCTTGCGGCCGTGACCGAGGATCGCGATCCCGGAGTCCTCGCCGAAGTACCGCCCCACCGCCGCGAGTCGCTTTTCGCGCGGCACCATCCCCATCTCCCGGACGATCGCCGCCATCTGCCGCATCTCATCCGGTTCCAGGGCGAAGGGATGATCCGGGCCGCGAAGGTCGCGGCTCAGGGTAATGTGTTTCTCGATCAGACAGGCGCCGGCCGCGACCGCCACCGCGGGAACCAGTTCCGGATCGGTGGTATGGTCCGAGAAACCGACCGGCAGGCCGAAGGCGCGTTCCAGGGTTTCGATCACCGCGAGGTTCGACTCCTCGGGGGGACAAGGGTAGGCCGAGACGCAGTGGAGCAGCACGACCTCCGCGAGCGGGTTCACGGCCCGGATCTGTCCCAGCGCCTCCTCGATGTCCGCCAGCGTGCTGATCCCACTGGAACAGACGAGGGGGCGCCCGGTGGCGGCGGCGGCGGCCAGCAAAGGCAGGTGGTTGAGTTCGGGCGACGCGATCTTGAACCCGTCCACCCCGAGCCGGTCAAGCCACTCGACCGCCTCCAGATCGAAGGGCGAACAGAGAAACAGCAGACCGCGCGATTCCGCGTGGGCCTTGAGCTCGGGCAGCCAGGCCGGGGGCAGCTGTCCTTCGCGGACCACCTCGAAGAAATCGACCCGGCCCATCGGGGTCTCGACCATACCGCAGGTCGGGGGATACATCCACTCCGACCGGAAGAGCTGAAACTTCACCGCTTCCCACCCGGCATCGGCGGTCGCGTCGATCAGCTCGCGCGCCAGCCCGGGATCGCCGTTGTGGTTGCTGCCCGCCTCGGCCACCAGCAGCACCGGCTCATCCGCCCCGACCCGACGGGTGCCGAGGGTGACCACCGGATCAGTCAACGTCAGCGGCACAGTTCGACCAGCCAGTCGGAGTTCACGGCGGTTCGCTCGCGGAAGCTGGTCTCGCTCCGCTCGAAGCTGACCTGGCTGAAGCCGCGAAACATGGGAGCCACCTCCTCCTCCGGGAGAAAATGCATGACGGCGCCGTACTCGTTGGTGTCCACGATCTCGAGTCGGAAGGTGTGGGGCTCGAGGCCGGCGCCCTTTCCGAAGCGATAATCATTCACCGTACGAAGGACCACGAATGCCCGGCCGCCGGGCCGGAGGATCCGGTGCAGTTCCACTATCGAGCGACCCATCCCCGCCCGGTCGGCATAGTAGTACACCCCGAAGCTTACCGCGGCATCGAAGGACTGATCGCGGAAGGGCAGCTCCATCATGCTGGCCTGGGCCAGCGCGGCGCCGCCACCGAGCCAGGATCCGGTATGCCTCAGCCCTTCGACCGAGAGATCGATCCCCGCAGCTTGGAATCCGAGGTCGCTGAGGAGTCGGGTGTGGCGGCCGCCCCCCACGCCGATGTCGAGCGCGCGGAGGCCCTTGCGGGAATCCTCGGGGTAGTGCCGCATGAGGAAACGGACCACCCCTTCGTTGGGCGCCCGGGGACGGAACCGGGGCTGCGCGTGTAACTGGTCCCAGTGGCGGCGGCTCCGCTCGAGGTCGGTGGCCACCACCATCTCGGGTTCGGTGACGGAAGGGGTCACCGCACCCACGGCTTCTCGAGCAGCCACCAGTTGGCATGGTCGATGGCCTCACCCGGACCCCAGAACCCCTGGTCGATCAGCCCAAGGTCCGGGAAGCGGGACTGGTAATGTGCCAGGAAGTCCCGCTTCCACAGGAGATCCTCGTGTCCCCGGTAGGGGATAACGGTTTCGTCTTTGGCGAAGTACTCGACGGCGAGGATGTAGCGTCGACTCACCCGATAGATCTCCTGGAGCGCGGTGCCCAGCGCGTCGAGGGGGATGTGAATCAGCACGCCGCAGGTAAAGACGGTGTCGAACCAGCCATCCTTGAAAGGAAGATCCCCGGCGTTCCCCTGAAGGGCCGAGGCCTTGGGGCTTGCCTGCCGCGCGATCTCCAGAGCGACCGGATTGGGCTCGATGCCCACGACTTCGACGCCGGGCAGCCCCTCCGCGATCGCGACCAGATTGTGCCCGCGGTTGCAGCCAACCTCGAGCACCCGGCCGGGTTTGATGCGCTGGAACATGCGCCGAAACGCCGGCACCCGCGCCCGCCAGTCGACCACGTTCCTCTGGGTGTACGCCGCGCCGAACTCGCCCTGCCAGGCCTCCAGTTGCGCTCTCATCCTTTCTCCTTCCGATTCACCGGTGGTAGTGACTCAGGACCTTTTCCACCGCCACGACCACGTCCTCGACATCAGCGTCGCTCATGCCGGGCCAGATCGGCAGGCTCAAGACCCGTTCGCTCGCCGCCTCGGCCACCGGCCAGTTGCCCCGGGCGTATCCCAGCCGCTGATAGTAGGGGTGCCAGGGAACCGGCGGGTAGTGGACGTTGACACCGATGTTCTCGGCCCGAAGGGCCCGAAAGACCTCGGCCCGGCCCCCACGGAGTTGCTCCAGTTCCAGCCGCACGACATAGAGATGCCAGGCCGGCTCACAGTCGGCGCGAACCTTCGGGGGAATGAGACCGGGAAGGCAGTCGAAGGCGTCGGTATAGCGCTCGGCGATGGCCCGGCGACGGCTCACCCAGCCCGGGAGTTTCCGCAACTGCGAGTGTCCCAGGGCGCATTGCAGATCGCTCAGCCGATAGTTGAAGCCCAGCTCCACCATCTCGTAGTGCCAGGTCCCGGTCCGTTCCCGCTGACGGTGGTCGCTGGTGATTCCGTGGTTGCGGAAGATCCGCAGCTTGGCGGCGAGCACCCCATCGTTGGTGGTCACCATGCCGCCTTCGCCGGTCGTCAGGTGCTTGACCGGGTGGAAGCTGAAGGTGCTCAGGTCGGCGAGCGAACCCACGGGCGCTCCCCGGTAGGAGCCGCCAACCGCGTGGCAGGCGTCCGCGATGAGGGGGATGCCGGCCTCCCCGGCGATGGCGCGAAGCGCCTGGTAGTCGCAGGGCTGGCCGGTGTAGTCCACCGCGACGATGGCGCGGGTCCGGCGACTCAGCCGAGCCCGGACCTGAGCCGGACTCAGCAGCAGGGTCTCGGCATCCACGTCGGCGAACACCGGGGTCCCGCCCTGGTAGAGCACCGCGTTGCTGGTGGCGGCGAAAGTGAGTGGGGGAAGAATGACCTCGTCCCCGGGCCCGATGCCGACGGCGTGCATGGCCGCGTGGAGCGCCGCGGTCCCGTTGCTCACCGCGACTGCCTCGCGGACGCCCGTAGCGGCGGCAAAGGCGCGCTCGAACCGCTCGACCGCCGGCCCGGTGGTGAGCCACTCCCCGCGGAGCACCGCCACCACGCTCGCGATGTCTTCCTCGTCCACGGTCTGGCGGCTGTAGGGGAGCAGGCGCGAGCGGACCGGGGTTCCACCCTCGAGCGCGAGGACGGCGGCGGAGGTGGTCACGCCGAGACCATCTCGCGTAGTTGCTCGACCGACAGCCATTCGGTGTTCAGATCGCTCCGGTAGGAGAAGCCGTCGGGCAGGGAGGCACCGGTGCCGTTGCCGTTATACCAGCGGAATTCGGGCAGGAGGGCGTAGTAGCTGCCTCCATCGGTGGTGTGGCGGGCATCGTCCTCGCTGATCATCAGTTCATGCAGCTTCTCCCCGGGCCGGATGCCGACATTCTCGATCTCGCAGCCGGGCGCGATCGCCTCGACCAGGTCGAGAATCCGCATGCTGGGGATTTTCGGGACGAAGATCTCGCCGCCATGCATCCGCTCCAGAGATTCGATCACGAATTCGACCCCCCGGTCCAGGGTCAGCCAGAACCGGGTCATCCGGGGATCGGTGACCGGGATCTTCCCGGCCGCGCGCCGGCTCAGGAAGAACGGCACCACGCTGCCTCGACTCCCCACCACGTTGCCGTAGCGTACCACCGAGAAGCGGGTTCCCCGGACGCCGGAGTAGGCGTTGGCAGCCACGAACAGTTTGTCGGAGCAGAGCTTGGTTGCCCCGTACAGGTTGACCGGGTTGGCCGCCTTGTCGGTGCTGAGGGCGATCACCTGCTGAACGTCGCTGTCGAGGGCCGCGTCGATGACGTTCTGGGCGCCCAGGACGTTGGTCTTGATGGCCTCGAACGGGTTGTACTCCGCGGCCGGCACCTGCTTCAGCGCGGCGGCGTGGATCACGACGTCGACCCCCTTGAAGGCGCGCATCAGCCGGTCGCGGTCGCGAACATCACCGAGGAAGAACCGGATCCGGGGGTCGGTGAAACGCTGGCTCATTTCGGACTGTTTGAGCTCATCGCGGCTCAGCACGATCAGCTTTCGGGGACGGTACTCCCGAAGCACCGTGTCGACGAACCTCTGGCCGAAGGACCCGGTGCCGCCAGTCACTAGTACGGTCTTGTCGTGCAGCGTCATGATTCCTTCGGGTACGGTGGGGGACTCAGAGACGCCAAGCCCCAGGTGGACAGATCGATCGCGGGCTCCGCGTCGACCGACTCATCAAGCCAGATACCCGGATCTCCGTCCGGTCCGGGCACGGCCACCGGCGCCGGCGGCCCATCCTCAGAACCGGAGAAGCAGCACCACATGGGCCAGCGTCTGCGCGTTGGCGCGCCCCAGGGCCGCCTCGCATTCCCCGAGAAAGGCGGGATCGTGCTCGATGGCGCGGGAAAAGGTGGAGAACACCGTCACCGCGCTCCGCTCCAGCACCACGCGGCGTGCTTCCAGGGGGTCGTCGGCCACCGCCACCAGGTCCGGGTGGCTGAGCAGGAGAAACCGGAGCACCACCATCCGGACCAGCAGGTTCTGGGTGTGAACCAGCAGGCTCGGCGAATCGGTGTAGAAATCCTTCAACCAGTAATTGATGGCGTAGTGGGTGAAGTAGCGGTCCAGGTCGGCCCCGAACTCCGCTTCCCAGTGGTCCCGCCGGGCCTCGTACCCGGCGACGACCTGAGCGGCGCTCATCGACTCGCCGGGATCCTGGGCCGGGCCAGCCGGCGGGTGCACCAGGTAGCTCTGCAGCACCTGATGAATGAGTCCCCGCAGTCGTGTGGATCCACCGTGCTCGAAGCGCTCGAGGACGATCCGCAGCACCACTCCCATGGCCGTGAGGTTGGGGAAGCGCATCCCCTCCCACCGGCGGCGCAGGTCCTCCAGCACCTCGGGATGCCGGATCCAGGCGATCTCCTCCGCCAGTCGGCCTTCATCGAATAGCTCGACGCCACGGAAGAAGAAGGGATGCACCAGATCCGCGAAGTAGGCGGTGAAGAAGAGCCGCTGCGGCAAGGGGTCGCGCCCGGGCGCGAGCAGCTGAAGCAGGGTGGCTCTAACGTCGTCGAGATAGCGCTCGTAGGGGGGCTCGGCCAGGGCGGGGTGTTCGCGGGAGAGGGAGGTTCCCGCGAGCGCGCCGGGATCCAGATCGACCAGTTCCATCGCATCACTATTAAGGAGGCAGCGACGGGCCACTTCGGGACAGGCCAGGGTGCCGGCGAGTTCCAACCGCTCTCCCACCTGGCTGATGACCCGTGGATCGACCAGCTTGGGCTCTCCGACCTCGTCACCGCAGTCGTCCTCGCAGGCCGCGCCGGCATGCCGGAAATCACTCATGTAGCGGGTGGCAATGCACTCCGTCGCCATTTCGGGACTCCGACTGGTGGTGGGAAGCGAACGGCTGGGTGGCAAGCGGCATACCGAAGCGGGGCTGACTCGGCGGAAGCGGGGGATTGCAGGGTAAGCGATTGCGGAGAAGAGGGTTGTGAAGGCAGCTGGGGACCGGGGGTCGGCGGCCGGCGGCGGATTTCCGGCGGCACAAATTACCGAGGCTTCGGCAACAAGTACCGTGCTGAGGGAGAACCGGGGCCGGGTCTCTCAAGTTTTCGGGGTGGGGACCGATAGCACAACACAGACGGTCACTAAGGACCGCCTCACTAGTAGGACGGAGAATGGAAGCTCCGCGTACTACCGCTACGGAGCAATACCATGTCAGTGATCAACACCAACATCGCCGCGAACATCGCCTTCAAGAACCTCAGCGCCACGTCGTTGGTCTTCCAGCGTGAAGTCGCCAAGCTCTCGTCCGGGTTCCGGATCAATCGGTCCGGGGATGACGCGGCGGGTCTGAGCATTGCGAACAAGCTGCGCTCAGAAGGTCGGAGCCTGATGCAGGCCGCGCGGAACGCATCGCAGGCCGGCGCCGTGCTCAACATCGCGGACGGGGCGGTCAGCACCCTGTCGACCATGCTCGACCGGATGAAGGAACTGGCGACGGAAGCGGCCTCGGCCAACCTGAGCCAGACCGACCGCGCCAAGGTGCAGGCCGAGCACGCCACCCTGCTCACCGAAGTGGA
>JBGPJS010000142.1:0-8635 GCA_041485505.1 Gemmatimonadota bacterium
ATGGGCTATGGGCTATGCGCTGCTCCGGAGCAGCCCACAGCTCATAGCCCATGGCCAGAAGTCCATCCCTCTCGAGTCCTGCTTCAGGAGTCAGGGCCTCCCCGGCTGAATCCCGCCTCCTGAATCCTGAATCTCTCGCGATCCCTCACTCCCCCCTCACTCTTCCTTCATCTCCCTGCTCGTAGGCTCTCCCTCGACCCTTACGATGGAGGCACCGATGCTGGTCCGCGACCTGATGCAGACCGACCTCAAGACCATCCGCGGAGAGGCTAGCATCGCTGACGCGGTAGAAACCCTGGGGACCAATCATTTCTCGGGGCTGCCGGTCATTGATGAGCGGGGTACCCTCGTCGGGGTGCTTTCGGCCAGTGACGTACTGCAAGGACTTGCCGAGTGTGTGGGCGTCGAGGATCGCGAGCGTTTCTTCGGGGAAACGCTGGTCCGCGAGGTCATGACTCCCCGCCCCAAGGTCATCTCCCCGGAAGCCACGACGAAGGAGGCGGCCCAGCAGCTCTTGTACCTCGAGATCCACCGGCTGTTTGTGGAAGATCATGGCAAGTTAACCGGGGTGATCACAACGACAGACTTGGTCCGGGCGCTCGCGCTGGCTGCGAAGTAGACGGAGAGGTCGGCGAAGGCGGAGAGGTCGGAGAAGACCTCTTCGCCATCCCAGCCTCTCCGACCTCTCCGATCTTCCCGACCTCTCCGTCTGCTCCGACCACTCTTACCGCTCCGATCTCTCCCCCTCTCCGACTTCTCCGACCTCTCTCCCCGTCCCCTCTTGACATCTCCCTCCTACTGTCATACTGTATCACTACAACGATACACTTCCCGGAGCCCATGTTCGACCAGATCGATCCGCGCAGCAGCACACCGCTCTACGCCCAAATTGCCGGCCGGCTCAAGGTGGCGATCGCTGCCGGGGAGCTTCGTCCCGGCGAGGGGCTCCAGTCGGTGCGGCAGCTGGCGGGCCGGCTTCGGATCAACCCGGCGACGGTGGTCCAAGCCTATCGGGAACTTGAATCGGAGGGATTCGTGGAGACGCGACATGGTGCCGGGACTTACGTCCGCGATGTGGTGCCCGAACGGCGCGACCGCGAGCGCGCCACCGAGGCGAGCCGCCTGGTGCGCTCCATGATGACCGAGGCCGCCCGCACTGGACTCACGCTCAAGGACCTGAAGGCGGCAATCGACCGTGAGATCGAGGGCCGGAACCGATGAGTCACGCCATCGAGACCACGGGTCTGCTGTATCAGGCGGGCAAGAACTTCGAGCTCCGCGACCTCTCGCTCCAGGTGCCGGAGGGCTCCATCTACGGATTCCTCGGCCCCAACGGCTCGGGGAAGACGACATCGATTCGGCTCTGCCTGGGCCTGCTCCAGCCCAAGGCGGGACGGATCACGGTCCTGGGGCATGAGATCCCCCGGGAGTCTCCTCGCGCGCTGGGGCGGATCGGCTATGTCCCGGAGCGGCCCCATCTCTATCAATCGCTGACGGTGGACGAGTCGTTGCGCTACCACTCGGCATTCTATCCCACCTGGGAAGGCAAGTTCGCCGACGAGTTGGTCGGTCGCTTCGGTCTCGACCGCTCCCGGGGGCTCTCGCGGCTTTCCAAGGGCGAGATGGGCAAGCTGATGATCCTGCTGGCGCTGGCGCAGAGGCCCGACCTGCTGGTGCTGGATGAGCCAACCGATGGCCTCGACCCGGTGGTACGCCGGGAGGTGTTGAGCGCGCTCCTGGATTACGTCTCGGAGCGGAGCGCCACGGTATTCATCTCCAGCCATCTGATCCACGAGCTGGAGCGGATCTGCGACTGGGTGGGGGTGATGGATCGCGGCCGCCTGGTGGCTGAACTCCCGATGCAGAGCTTCAAGAACGGGATCAAGCGCCTGAGAGTGACCAAGGCCCCCTCCCTGCTGGGCGATACCCCGTTTGTTCTGCTGGCCCGGGAGTATCTCGAAGGGGCGGCTGAGACTTGGGTCGTCCGGGGGTGGCAGGCGCCGATGGCGCAGTACTTCGATGGGGTAGGCGCGGACCTCCGGGAGATCGTGGATCTCGATCTGGAAGAAGGGTTTGTCGAACTGTTGCGCACCGCACGGCAGGCGACGTGAAACGCTGGCCCGTCACGCGGCGGAGAACATTGGGAGGAACTCGATGTTCCAGGTGATTCTATTCACGCAATGGAAGTGGAGCCGGGCCGCGCTGGTATTCCCGGCGGTCCTGGTCTTTGCGTTGCCGATCCTCACGGTGCGAGGGTTCGGGGATGCCACCATGGATCCCCTCACGGTGATCAGCACGGCGCAGTCCTGGGGGCCAAGCTATCCGATCATGGCCATCGTACTCGGGATCATCA
The DNA here is from genome assembly GCA_041485505.1 of Gemmatimonadota bacterium. Taxonomy (GTDB): domain Bacteria; phylum Gemmatimonadota; class Gemmatimonadetes; order Gemmatimonadales; family GWC2-71-9; genus JBDUEA01. The sequence goes on from JBGPJS010000142.1 coordinate 2,354, forward strand.
TGGCGGTGGCGACCTGGAGCTCCGATCGCAATGGTAAGCACACGTACGCCCTGAGCTTGCCATTGCCCCGGTGGCACTACGTCCTGCTCCGCTTCGGAGCGGGCGCGCTTCTCCTTGCCGGTCCGGCGTTGCTTCTCTGGATCGGCGCTCTGGTGGCGACTTCATCCGCCTCGCTCCCCCCAGGACTCCGAGTCTACCCCACGGCCTTGGCGCTCCGCTTCACCCTGGCGACGCTCATCATGTATGCGGTCTCCTTCGCCCTGGCTGCCGGAAGCTCCCGGGTGGTGCGCACGATTCTGCTCACGCTCGGGTTCGTGGTCCTCGCTCAGATCCTGCTTTCGCTCCTCGGCAGCGAATTTGACCTGATCGGTCCGCTGGGCAACTGGCTCTTCGACTGGCCAGGGCCGCTTGAGATCCTCTCGGGTCGGTGGATGCTGATCGATGTGTGATCCTGCTCAGGCGGTTCGGCGGTTCGGCGGGTTCGCCTTTCTGGTGCTGACGGCCGCAGTCCTCGGCGCGCAGAGTGCGGCCGAGTTCCGGGCCCGAGCCGAGGCGCTGCTGCCATCCTACCTCGAGGCCACGCACCGCATGCGGGTGGCCGACCACCTGCGGGCTCTCGCGGAGAGTCCAGAGACGCTGCAGGTGGGCCATCTCACGGTGCTGACTGCTCACGCGCTGCGCCCAGTGGTCGAGCCGGCCGCGCTGCAGGCCTGGCCTGTCATCGAGGAACGGTTTGGCAGCACCTCGCTCCTGCTGGAGCAGCGGGCGGTGATCGTGTTTACGCCCGACAGTGGCAAGTCCTATTCGGCGGTCCAAGCCGCGGGAGGGGGCCGGCCAGTTACCAGCCAGGACCTGGGCTCGGATCCCAAGGCCATCGCAGCGGCCCTGGTTCGATTCGCCTCGCTCAACATCTGGGAGTTATCCGATTCCGCCCTCCGGAGCTGGCTTCCAGGAGCCCTCGAGCTTACGAGCGATCTTGGGCAGCAGCGGGAGTGGGCGTACTACAATCTGGTCACTTCGCCCACCACCGCGGCGGGCTCCTGTCTGATCGGTAACCTCGGTGCCTGTGAGGAGGCCTTGGGCATCGTGACCAGTGGCAATCCACTCACCCGGTTGTACGATGCGTCGGGGCGCCGCGCCTTGGTCCACCGGTTTGGAGCTTCGCTCAACCGGCGTCCGCTGCAGCTCCTTTACTACAATTGTGTCTCGGAGAATTCCGACGCAGCCTGCCACGAGATTCTCCAATCGGCTCTCGACACCGGGTTCATCCGTAAGTGGCATCTCGAGGACGTCCCGGGGCTGGTCGGCGAGCTCCCTCCGCCCCTCGGATCCTCGGCGCGATCCACACTCCTGGCTGTGATGGCCGATCTGGGTGGCCGAGGCGCCTGGAGCCGTTTGGTCGAGGCTGCCGAGTTGCCCCTGGAGCGGCGGCTCGCGTCGGGGGCTGGCGTCCCGATCGACTCGCTGGTCTCCGCCTGGCGAAGCGGGATCCTCCGGGCCAGGCCGTCGCCCGTCGCCCTGCCTCGTCGGACCGCCTGGGCCACCCTGTTCTGGGCGACGGGCATCTGCGTCCTGGGGATGAGGAGTTCGAGATGGCGCTGACCACGCGACACTGGATCCTGGCAACTCTCCTGGGCTGTGCGTTGGTGGTAGCGGCCTATCTGCCGCCGACGGTTTCCCAACGCTGGCTCGCCCTGGAGGCAGCCAAACGGCGCGATCCGGAGACCGCCGCCCAGACGCGGGCAGCGTCGCACCTGCGAGACAACGTGGAGCGGTGGATCGTGCTCAGCGAGCGAGACTCCCTCTTGTCCCAATCTCGCCGCGCAGGCCTGAAGGAGGACGCTGCTCCAAAGTTGATCCTGCGCGGCGATGCCAGTCCGGAGGCGCGGCGCCGGTTGAACGAAATCGTGCAATCGGTCTGGAGCAAGATGGCCGGCAACGGCTCCGGCGTCCGATTCCGGTTTGTCGGCGTCACGCTTCGGAGCGATATCGTGACCGGAGCGGGGGACCTCGCCAACGCGCTGCAGGACTGGTACACGCTCCTGCCGAGCGTAACCGATGGGCGTACCTGCGTCGCGGTAGTGCCGGATCTTCGCGTCGCCGACAGCCTGCTGACTCGCTCCTGGTGGAAGGGGAACATGCGAGGCACCGTGGCGGCGGCCGCCGCGCCCTGTGCGCTGTACGCGGTCTTCGGCCCGCCGGGGCCGGCGGTCGGGCGTTGGCTGGAGGCGAGGTCTTTTTCCCTCGCGGCCGAGCCGGATTGGGCCCTGGGGGGATTCAGCGGACCGGGGGCGTACTGGTGGGATCCCTACCAGGAGGACCCTCAGCAGCTCCAGGGCCGACTGCCCTCGATCTTCACTCGCATCGTCGGGGAGCTGCCTCCGGGGTACTATGCCTCGCCTGATGGCGCCGCCTGCGCCTCCGGTGATCTGGCCCGCTGCCGGCATGCGGTACTCGACTCAGTCCCGATCGCCGGCGACGTCCAACCGCCGTTGAAGGGAATCATTCGCCACTGGCGCTGGTGGGGCTGGGACAACTGGCGGTACTTCGGGCGTAGTTATGTCTCCGACCTGATCCGGGAGATGGGACCGGATCGCTTCCGCCGGTTCTGGACCTCCTCGCTCCCGGTGGACAGCGCCTTCGCCCAGGCCATGGGACTGCCGATGGAGGAGTGGACCCATCGGTGGTTGGTGGGTCGTCTGCAGAGCAGAGACCAGATCGGAGTTTCATTTCACCCTATCCCAACCCTTGTGGGACTCCTCACGGCCGGGCTCCTGCTCGGGGCGACAGCGTTGGGGACGAGGCGGAGGGAGGTCGCTTGAAGAGCAAGCTGAGTGTTGAGTAGTGATGCTGAGTGCGAACCAGCAGCGGCTGGCCTCACAGGAGGCGATATGCAACGGATGGCTCTGACTCTCTGCTGCGCGGGTGCACTCTCGGGGCCGCTGCTGGCGCAGGCAGCGCGGGTCAAGGCGGCAAGGTCGATGCGCGGGCCGAATTTCGCCCCAATGCAGCAGCAGTTACGCAATCTGGTGATGCCCAAGAGAAGTACTGGGGTGACCATGGCACCTACACCACCGGCATCGCGGCGCTCCTGATGTTCAAGCAGGATACCGGGGTGATCTGGATCCAGGTGATTCACGCGGGCGGTCGCTCCTGGAGCGGCCGAGCCATCGACCCGTCTGCGATGCGCCGTAGCGGTCTTCATCGCCGCTCAACGGTCACCACTTCCTCAAGCGCCTGCTCGATCGCGGGCTTGGCGCTTTGGGTTCCGGCCGATCGCATCCTCTCCACCGCGGTCCGGAGCCGCCCGACGGAGCCAGCCACCGCAACGGTCTGGCGATGAATCACGTCGAGTCGCTCAGTGTTGGCGTCCGCAGGGCGGATTCCTCCAGGCGCCGAAGCCGAGGGCCGGTCGAGTTCCATTCGAATCGCCCGGTCCTGTCTCGCCAGATCGTCCACCAGCGCTACCAGTCGGTCGAGCACCGGAACCAGCTCCGGCAGCTGGGCTCGCTCCGCTTTCGGGACCTGAGCCAGCAATCGCACGATCGCCGCGCGGTCGTTTCGCACTCGATGCACCGGGGTGTCCCTTAAGCTCGTTGACACAGCCGTCATCATGACAGAAAGATCCGACTGTCCATCCGCCCATCTGCCCATCGGCCCATCCTGCCGCCCCACCAGGTCTCTCCATTCCAGCCCCGCTATCCACGCCTTGGCATACTGCCCCGCCATGACGAAGAGGCCGAGGATCAGAACCAGCGGCGCGAACTGAACTGATCCGTCGACCAGATCGAGCGCGAAGGCCATGATGCTCACGCCGAGCCAGGCGAGCGCGTTCCGCCGGAATCGCCGGACCACCGCGCGCGGGTCGATTGGAGGCACTGCTTCAGTGGCCGGCTCCGGAGCCTCTGCACCGGGGAGCCCCCCGCGGAACTGGAGCGCCTCGATCAGCTCTTCAGCCGCTGCCCAGCGCCGCGCGGGCTCTCGTTCCAGGCAGCGTGCGACAACATTCGCCAATTCTCGGGGACAAGCGGGGCGCCGTCGCTAGACCGGCGGCGCGGCCTCCGCCAGCTGCTTCATCAGCACCGCGGAGCCGCTGCCGGCGGGGAAGGGAAGCTCGCCGGTAAGCATCAGGTAAGCCACCACGCCAAGCGAGTAGAGATCGCTCCTGGCGTCGATCGATCTCTCGCCCCCAGCTTGTTCGGGGCTCATGTATTGGGGGGTGCCGACGATCAGCCCGGTCTCGGTCAGGTCCCTCGAGCGCTCCGGGCTCTCGGGAGGCTGGCCTCCGGCCAGCGCCTTTGCGATGCCGAAATCGGTGAGGACGACCCGGCGCTCCTCGCCCTCGAGCAGAATGTTGTCCGGCTTCACGTCGCGATGGATCAATCCGGCCCGGTGGGCCGCAGCGAGGGCCTCGGCGATCTCGGTGAAGATCCGTCGGGCCTCGCCGATGGGCAGTGGGGAGGAGCGCTCCAGGCGTGCTCGCAGGCTCTCCCCATGGATGAGGGGCATGGCGAACCAGGCGAATTCCCGGTCCTCTCCAACGGCATGAATCGGGATGATATGGGGATGGCGGAGCCCGGCGACCGCCTCGGCCTCGCGGCGGAATCGCTCCCGGAAAGCCGGGGCGTCCAGCTCGGACCGTAGCACCTTGAGCGCCACCTCGCGCTTGAGCATGGGGTCCCAGGCGGCGTAGACCTCGGCAAAGCCGCCCCGGCCGATCAGGCCGCGTACATCGTATCCAGGGATCGGTGGAAGCGCCGGTTGACGTCGCCCTTCCATCGGGCCTTCCTCCGGGGAGCGTTCGTCGACGGGTAAGGGGCTGGGTGCCATAGGGGATCGGCACCAAGGTAACACCGGAACCGCCGCTAGGATGAACCGGGAGTGGAGCGGCTCGTCTGGTACTCACGCAGTGCGGCAACGACACGGGGCACTTCATCTGAGAGCGCCTGCAGTTCCAGCTCCATCCCCTCCGTCCGTCGGTCCCGCCCCGCCTGCTCCAGCATTTCGCAGGCGGCCGCAAGTCGGAGAGCGCCGAGGCTCACAGCGGTGCCTCGGAGGAGATGGGCGGCGGCCAGCAGTGCTTCGGCCTGCCGGTCGGTGACGGCCTGGTGGATGGTGCGGACCCGGGGGCCGAGATCGCTCAGGAAGTCCTCGATCGATTCCGTAACGAGGTCGGGGTCGCGAGGGGAGAGGAGACGATGGAACTCATCTAGCCGGGAGCTGTCGAGGGTCGCCATCGGCGGGTCCGCCGGGGGCCTCGTTGTCGTCATCAGATCAGCCGAGGATCGATGCGGTCGGTGCCGGACGCCCGATATACCTGTAAAGCGCGATGCGGGCTTCCTCCACGGCTGTCTCCACCTGGTGCAGGATCTGGTCGCATCCATCCAGATGACCGGCCCGCCCGGCCCCCTCGAGACGACCGCACAGGGCGGCGAGTGCGGTTGCACCGAGGTTTCCGGCGCCGCCCCTGGCCGCATGAGCCGCTTGAGTCAGGTTCTTGCCGTCCGCTTCGGCAATGGCCTGTCGCATCGCGGAGAGACGCGGCGGTATCTCCTGGAAAAAGAGGTCCACCAGTTCTGACGTGAGTTCTTGGGCTCCCTCGGCTTGGAGCGCTCGAATCTCATCCAGAAGGCTGAAGTCGAAATCCTCGGCGCGGACGCTCACTTCCGCTTTGTCCGCCTTGCCGGCGGAGACCGGGGCGCCCCGGGGGAGCCAGCGCTCGAGCGCTCCGCGCAGCGATTCGGGCCGGACTGGCTTGCTGAGGTAATCATCCATGCCCGCCGCGAGGCAGTTTTCCCGGTCTCCCTGCATGGCGTTCGCGGTCATGGCAATGATCGGGGTCCGCCGTGCGGTACCCTCAAGCCGGCGGATCTCCGCGGTAGCCGCGTAACCGTCCATCTCCGGCATCTGGCAATCCATCAGCACGATGTCGTAGGGCAGCTTTCGCAGCGCTTCCACGGCTTCCAGCCCGTTGCCCGCCACATCAACCCGGTGTCCCAGCTTTTCGAGCACGCGGACCGCGACCTTCTGATTGACCGGATTGTCCTCGGCAAGGAGGATCCGGGCTCGGACCCTGGGGACCGCGTCGACCAGTTCCGGTCGCACGGCGAGTGGTGCCGATGGACCGTCCCCCTCCAGCCCGAGAGCGGTGGCGACCGCCGTGCCGAGCTGGGTGTGCCGAACCGGCTTCGCGAGGTAGCCCGCGAAGCCCGCTTCGCGAGCCTCCGCCGCGATTCCCCGTTGGGTGAGAAAGGTCAGCAGCAGCAGGGTGGTGGCGGACAG
>JBGPJS010000143.1:0-8633 GCA_041485505.1 Gemmatimonadota bacterium
ATGGACGGCTTCCGCGCCGTAGCCGATCAGCGTTGCGAAATGGTGAATGTCCCAGGCATCCCCTGCTTCGGCGACCAGACCGAGTCGCAGGCGGAGGCCCCGGTCGAGGAGGTGACGGCGGACGGCGCCGATGGCGAGCAGCATGGGGAGCGGCGCAAGATCAGGACCGGCCACCCGATCACTCACGACCAACAGGCGCGCCCCCTTCCGCGCGGCCCGTTCCGCCTGGCGGCAGAGATCGTCCAAGGCGGGCCGCATTCCTTCGGGACCGGCTTTGGGATCCCAGACCGCGTTGATGGTCACGCAGGAGAAGCCGGGCACGTTCCGGAGCGCGGCCATCTCTTCCTCCAGCAGCACCGGATGGTCCACCCGCAGCAGCTTGGCCTGGCTGGGATGCTCTTCAAGGAAGGAGCCCTGGCGGCCCAGGTGCATCCGAAGGGACATGACCACCGATTCCCGCAGCGGATCGATAGGGGGGTTGGTTACCTGCGCGAAGCGCTGACGGAAATAGGCGTAGACACTCTGCGGCAAGCGCGAGAGCGGCGGAATCGGGGTGTCGTCTCCCATACTCCAGATCGCGTCCGCGGCGGTGCCCCCCATCGCTTCGAGGACGAAGCGCAGGTCCTCGTTGCCGTACCCGAACGCTATTTGGCGCTGGCCAAGGTCCTCCGCCGGCCGCTGGCTGTCGGCCACTGGGTGCTCCGCCACGAGCACCCGGCTGTTCTTCGCCACCCAGCGCCCGAACGGTCTCCGGGCCGCGACCTCGCGCTTGACGTCCATGTTGCGGAGGATCCGGCCACGCCCGGTGTCTACGGCGATGAACTCACAGGGGCCCAGCTTGCCGCTCTCGACGACCTCCCGGGGATCCAGGTCTACCACCCCGACCTCCGAGGCGGCGATCACCAGATCGTCCCGGGTGACCTTGTAGCGACAGGGTCGGAGCCCGTTGCGATCGGTCGCCGCCCCCGCGATCACGCCGTCGGTGAACGCCAGCGCGGCGGGCCCGTCCCAGGGCTCGATGAGCGCGGCGTGGAAGTCGTAGAAGCCCCGGATGGCCGGCTCCACGTCGGGGTAGCGTTCCCAAGCCTGAGGCACCAGCATCATCATCGTATGGAGGGGACTCCGTCCGGAGCGCACCAGCAGCTCCATGGCGTTGTCGAATCCGGCAGAGTCGCTGCCCTCCTCCCAGATGACCGGCTTGAGGCGGGCAATCTGCTCGCCCCACACCGGCGACTCCATGACCGCTTCCCGGGCCCTCATGGCGTTGCGATTTCCCCACAGGGTGTTGATCTCGCCGTTGTGCGCGATCAGCCGGAAGGGCTGAGCCAGCGGCCAGCTGGGAAGAGTGTTGGTCGAATACCGCTGGTGGAAGACCGCGATCGCAGTTTCGAATTCCGGGTACTTGAGGTCGTTGAAGAACGCCGGAAGCTGAGTACCCGTGAGCAGCGCCTTGTACACGATGGTGCGGCAGGAGAGGGAGCAGACGAAGAAATCGCCCAATCCCTCCGCCGCCGCCCGCCGTTCCATGTCCCGGCGGGCCAGATAAAGGACTCGCTCCCAGGTCTCCTCTTCCGCGGTGTTGGCCGGGCACCCGATGAAGGCCTGACGGATGGCCGGACAGCTGGCCCGTGCGATGGGGCCCAGCGCGGCGGGCTCCACGGGAACCTCACGCCAGCCGAGGAAGGGGAGCCCGTTGGCCTCGAGGACCTCCTCCACTAGCGCGAGAGATCGCCGGAGTGCTTCGTGGTCGGGTGGAAGAAAGAAGGCGCCAACGGCGAATGGCTTGCCGGGTTGGAGTCGGAGCCCCAGGCGATAGGCCTCACGATAAAAGAGGCGATGGGGAATCTGGGTGAGGAGCCCCGCGCCGTCGCCCGAATTATCGGTGGAGGCGGCGCCGCGGTGGGCCACCCGCGCCAAGGCCTCGAGCGCCATCCGGGCCACGTCGTGACTCCGCCGCCCGGATGCGCGCGCCACGAAACCCACCCCGCAGGCGTCGTGCTCGCGAAGGAGATCGGGACTGACGGAGCGGCGGTAGCGGCTGGAGTTTGGCTCTCCCTCGAGCACGGAGTCTCCTGGCGTCACAAGAAAAATGGCCCGCACCTCATCGAGGAGCGGGCCGGGGATCAGCGAATGGTGCGCGCGCTAACCTTCCCGGTCGCTCCCCCTGGAGCAGACGGTATTAAGAAGGACGAGCTGGGCGATTCGCGTGGTCGGTTGCATCATGGTGTATAAATATACTGATGGCCCCGTTCGGTCAATAGCCCAGAATGGGGCCGGCGCTGAACTCCGATGAACCCACCAACGGCGGTGAGCCAGCGCGCCCGGCGTGGGTGTGCTTGGTGGCCGGGTGGCGGCCACCGACCAAATCCCTCTGAGCCAGGTGACTCTCTCTCCAGTTCGTCGTGCGCTGGGAGCGAGCTTGGGGAGAGAGCCTGGGCCTTGGGATGGTGCCCGCTCTTGACAGTTCTGCTGGCGACCCTTACTCTGTGAGACTCGCTGGAATGAATAAAGTTACGGATTTATCCAGTCCGCCACCGACTAAGACATGATGCCGCTGTCTCTTACGCTGGTCCTCAGCCTTATTAGCCTCGTCCTGGTCCTGCTTAGGGTCCGGGTCGGGGGACGCGGCGTTTACGGGCGAGCGACATGAGAGACTGAGTCAGCTCAAGCAGCACCCCCGACGCCGCGGACCCCGACAGGGTCCGCGGTTTTGTTTACTGTGGTCAGACTATATGGGAGGACGGAAAAGCCGGGTATGAAAGACGTCATCATCTTCGACACGACCTTGAGGGATGGGGAGCAGGCGCCGGGAAACAGCATGACTCCGGAGGAGAAGCTCCGCCTGGCCCGGCAGCTCGACGCCCTCGGTGTGGACGTGATGGAGACCGGGTTTCCCGCTGCCTCCGAGGGCGACTACCGCAGTGTCCTGGAGATCGCGCAGGAGGTCCGGCGCCCGGTCATCGCGGCGCTGGCCCGCTGCCATGACAAGGACATCGATCTGGCGGGTGAGGCGCTTCGCCCGGCCGAGCGGGGCCGCCTTCACGTATTCATCTCCACGTCCGACCTCCATCTCGAACACAAACTCAAGATCGGTCGGGATGAAGCCCTGGATCTGGCTCGCGCGGCTATCCGTCGCGCCCGGCGCTACACCGATGACGTCGAATTCTCGGCCGAGGATGCGAGCCGCACTGATCTTGACTACCTCTGCCGCATCGTCGAGATGGCTATAGCGGAGGGCGCGACGACGGTGAACCTGCCGGACACCGTCGGTTATGCCACTCCCGCCGAATATGGCGCCATGTTCCGGAACGTCCGGGAGAGGGTGCCGGGCAGCGACAAGGTGGTCTTGAGCGCCCACTGTCACGACGATCTGGGCCTCGCGGTCGCCAACTCGCTGGCCGCCATCGGGGCGGGAGCCGGACAGGTGGAGTGCACCATCAATGGGATTGGGGAGCGGGCGGGAAACGCCGCCATGGAGGAGATCGTGGTGGCCAGTCGGGTCCGGGCCCAGGCGCTCGACTTCCGCTGCCACATCAACTCCCAGGAGATCTATCGCACCAGCCAGTTGCTCTCCTATCTGACCGGCGTGTTCCCCCAGCCCAACAAGGCGGTGGTCGGCCGCAACGCCTTTGCGCACGAGGCGGGCATCCACCAGCACGGGATGCTCCAGAACGGTCTCACCTATGAGATCATCCGTCCGGAAAGTGTCGGAATCCCAACCTCGACCCTGGTCCTGGGCAAACACTCGGGCCGCCACGCCCTGGAACGTCGCTACCGCGAGTTGGGCTACGAGCTCACCGAGTCGGCGATCGACAGTCTCTACCGCGACTTCATCGCGCTCGCCGATCGCAAGCGGGAAATCCTGGACGAAGATCTCCTCGCGCTGTTGCACGACAGCTTTCACGATGCGCCCGAGGAATACCATCTCAGCCACCTCCGGGTGGTGTGCGGCAGCGTCGGGGCTCAGGCCGAGGTGCGGATGACGGGGCCCTGGATTGGGGAGCGTGGGGCCAGCGGATCCGGCGATGGACCGATCGCCGCCGCCTTCAGCGCCGTCAGCGAAATCGTCGAGCGACCGATCGAGGTCGCCAATCTCACCCTCCGCTCCGTCACCCCCGGCCGCGATAGCGTCGGGCAGGTGTTCCTGCAGGTCCGGATCGATGGGAAGTCCCTCAGCGGGCAAGGGGCGTCGACCGACATCGTCGAAGCCAGTGCCCGCGCACTGGCCCACGCGCTCAACAAGGCGCGTCACGCGGATCGGCTGGAGGCCAGCTCGCTCAATTCTGTTTATCTGTGGGGCGTCTGATGCGGCGGGACGGCGGGACGGCGGTAGGGCGGTCCGTGGTTGCGGCGAACAAGGCTGCTGCGGCGCGGCGCATCGCCGTTCTCACGCCTCCCCGTCCCTGTGTCCCGCCGTACCGCCTTACCGCCGTACCGCCTCCCGGGACCTCAGAGCTGTGACCGAAACCCTCACCGGCGCCCAACTCCTCTGCCGCCTGCTCCGCGAGCAGGGGGTGGACGTGCTCTTCGGGTACCCCGGCGGGGCCATCATGCCGTTCTACCATGCACTGCCCGAGTTTCCCGAGCTGCGGCACGTCCTGGTGCGGCACGAGCAGGCCGCGGCCCACGCGGCCGATGGCTACGCCCGCGCCAGCGGTCGGCCCGGGGTGTGTGTGGCTACCTCAGGCCCGGGCGCAACTAACTTGGTGACCGGGCTGGCGACGGCCCACATGGACAGCTCGCCCGTGGTGGCGATCACCGGTCAGGTTTCCCGCGCCATGATCGGGCGGGACGCCTTTCAGGAAACCGACATCATCGGGATCACCCTGCCGATCACCAAGCACTCCGTGATGGTGCAAGACATCTCGGAGATGGCCATCCGGGTGCGGGAGGCCTTTCATATCGCGACCGAGGGGCGCCCGGGGCCGGTGCTGATCGATGTCCCGAAGGATGTGCAGAATCAGAAACTGGAGTGGGCGGACCGGCGGACCGGCGGACCGGCGGGCAGAGACTCGGCCCGACAATCGCCCGCCTGCCCGCCCGCCCGCCTGCCCGACCAGCTCGCCGCCGCTGCCCGCCTGATCGCCGAGGCCGAGCGGCCGCTCCTCATGATCGGGCGGGGTGTCATCCTCGCCGGCGCCTACGCCGAGGTCCGCCTCTTGGCCGAAAAAACCGGTCTCCCGGTGGTGACGACACTCCTCGGCATCAGCGCTTTCCCCGAGTCGCACCAGCTTCATCTCGGCATGCCAGGGATGCATGGCGAGGTGCACGTCAACCGGGCCATTCAGCACGCCGATCTCATCGTGGGCATCGGTCTCCGCTTCGATGACCGGGTCACTGGAAACCTCGCCGGCTTCGCTCCGCGCGCGAAGATCATTCATCTGGATCTCGATCCGTCCGAGATCGGCAAGAATGTGCCGGTGGCCGTCGGCCTGGTGGGCGACGCGAGGGAAGTCACCGCCCAGTTGACGGCGGCCGTCGCCCCGCGCTCCTGTGAGACTTGGTGGGAGGAGATCCGGGGATTCGTCAGCCGCCGCGAGGAGGCCTTCCGGGGAGCGCTCTCGCCGGAGGCGATCCTTGCCGGAATCCGCGAGGTGACAGGCGGCCGGTGCACCATCGTCTCCGACGTGGGACAGCACCAGATGTGGGTGGCCAAGCTCTACCCCTACGACCAGCCCAACAGCCACATCACCTCCGGTGGGTTGGGGACCATGGGGTTTGCGGTGCCGGCCGCCATGGGAGTGCATTTCGCGCGACCGCACCAGCCGGTCTGGGCGATTTCGGGGGATGGCGGCTTTCAGATGAACATGCAGGAGATCGCCACCATGGTGCAGGAAGGCGTTCCCGTGAAGATGGCGATCTTCAACAACGGCTACCTCGGCATGGTGCGGCAGTGGCAGCAATTCTTCCACGGCCGCCGCTACTCCGCGACGCCGATTTGGAGCCCCGATTACGTGCGGTTGGCCGAGGCCTATGGCGTCCCGGGGTACCGGGTCGAGTCCGCGCGACAAGTCGAGGAAGCGGTGGCGCGGGCCAACCGTGAGTCGGGTCCCGCGCTGGTGGAGTTCGTGATCGAGCAGGAGGCGAACGTGTTCCCGATGATTCCGCCCGGCGGGTCGTTGTCCGAGCCGATCGAGGCCGCCCCCGCCCCAGCCGAAGTGGCGGGCGCGTGATCCCGGCCCTCACGACGCCGCACACGGTCGCGGTCCTGCTCGACGAGGAGTTGATCTCGCTCAACCGCGCGGTCGGCGTGCTCCGGCGCCGCAATCTGCCTTTCGAAAGCATTTCGGTCGGCCCCACCGACGCTCCGCGGGTGTCACGTCTGACGGTCATGCTCTGCTCCGACGACGCCACGGTGGAGCGTATGGTGCGGCAACTGGAGAAGACCAGCGGCGTGCGCCAGGCCGTCCAGTTCCGCGAGTCGGATGGGATCGCGCGCGAGATCGCGCTCGTCAAGGTGCGAGTCCGGCAGGAGCGGTATGCCGAGTTCCTTGATACGGTGGCCCTGTTCGGGGCGTCGGTGGTGGACGAGGGCGAGGAAGAAATGATCGTGGAGGTGGTCGGGGCAGGCGCCTTCGTAACGGCGCTGATCCGGGCGCTGGAACCATTTGGCGTGCTCGAGACGGCACGCAGCGGGGCCATCGCGCTGCTGCGGTCGACGGCAGCGGTGGCCGCAGCTGAACCCAGATAGCCTCCAATCGTTCTCTCGAGGTGGCCGCGTTCACGGAACCAACTCAAGTCGTTTAGACTCGTTTCGACTCTGCGGGCATCTGCGTTCGTCTGCGGTTCGCTTAGCGGGCCAATCCAACCACGGGACCACGCAATGACACAAACGAAACTGGGGGTGCGGGTCTACTACGACGCCGACGCCGACCGCGCCAGGCTGAAGGGCCGTACTTTCGCCATCATCGGGTACGGCAGCCAAGGGCATGCCCACGCGCTGAACCTCCGGGAGAGTGGCGCCAGGGTCATCGTCGGCCTCCGGCCCAACGGCAACTCGTGGCGGAAGGCCCAGGCGGAGAAGCTCGACGTCCGCTCCGTGGCCGAGGCCGTTCAGGCCGCGGACGTGGTCATGATGCTGGTGCCGGATCAGGATGGGCGCGCGATCTATGAATCCGGGGTGGTCTCCGGGCTCAAGGAGGGCAAGACCCTGATGTTCGCCCATGGGTTCAACATCCACTTCAAGGAGATCGTCCCACCCCCGGGCGTGGACGTGTCCATGATCGCACCGAAGTCCCCTGGTCACCTGGTGCGGAGCGAATACGAGGCGGGGCGCGGGGTACCGGCCCTGGTTGCGGTGCACCAAGATGCCAGTGGCCAAGCCTTGGCCAATGCGCTGGCCTATGCGGCCGGAATCGGGTGTACCCGGGCCGGGGTCATCGAGACCTCCTTCCGTGACGAGACCGAAACCGACCTCTTCGGCGAACAGGCAGTGCTCTGCGGCGGGGTCACCGCACTGGTCAAGGCCGGCTTCGAGACCCTCACCGAGGCGGGCTACCCGCCGGAGATGGCCTACTTCGAGTGCCTGCATGAGTTGAAGCTCATCGTTGACCTGATGTACCGCGGCGGGATGAAGTTCATGCGCTACTCGATCAGCGATACCGCCGAGTACGGCGACTACACCCGCGGCCCGCGGATCATCACCGACGCCACCCGGGCCGAGATGCGGAAAATCCTTCAGGAAATCCAGAGCGGCGCCTTTGCCCGGGAATGGCTCGAGGAGAACCGGGAGGGCCGTCCCCACTTCGAGCGGATGCGCCAGGCTGATGCGGACCACCCCATCGAGCGGGTCGGCGCTCAGCTCCGGGCCATGATGCCGTGGTCGGAGGAAGGGAAGCAGAAGGCCCAAGTTCCGAGTTCCGAGTTCCGAGGGAACGACTCGGCGAGCTCACGCCCCGCCGTAGCCAAGACCTGACATTCTCGGAACCCGAACTCGGAACTCGGAACTCGGAACTCGGAACTCGGAACTATCACCCATGTCGCGGACCCTCTTCGACAAGCTCTGGGACGCCCACGTGGTCCACCAGCATCCCGACGGCCCGGCAGTCCTCTATGTGGACCTGCACCTGGTCCACGAGGTAACCTCGCCGCAGGCGTTCGAGGGGCTGCGACTGGCGGGCCGCCGGGTCCGCCGGCCCGATCTGACGGTGGCGACGGTGGACCACAACGTGCCCACGGACGACCGGTCGCTGCCCATCGCCGATCCGATCGCCCGGCGCCAGGTGGAACTGCTGATCCACAATGCGCGCGATTATGGCATCGAGCTCTTCGATCTTGACTCGACCGAGCAAGGGATCGTTCATGTGATCGGCCCGGAGCTGGGCCTGACCCAGCCGGGATTTCTGGTCGTCTGTGGGGACTCGCACACCTCGACCCACGGCGCCTTCGGTGCTCTCGCGTTCGGGATCGGCACCAGCGAGGTCGAGCACGTCTTGGCCACCCAGACAGTCGTGGCGACCCGGCCCCGCACCATGGAAGTGAAGTTCACCGGGCGGCCCGGCCCCGGAGTCGGTGCCAAGGACCTCATCCTGGCGCTGATCGGCCGGATCGGGACGGCGGGTGCCGCGGGGCACGTCATCGAGTACACCGGCGAGGCGGTCCACCGGCTCTCGATGGAGGGCCGGATGACGGTG
>JBGPJS010000144.1:0-8607 GCA_041485505.1 Gemmatimonadota bacterium
CTCGTCGCCGACTTCGGCATCGCGCTCGCCGCCAGCAAGGCCGGCGGCGCCCGGATGACCGAGACCGGCATGAGCCTCGGGACCCCGCACTACATGAGCCCCGAGCAGGCAATGGGCGAACGCGAGCTCGATGCCCGGAGCGATGTGTACGCGCTCGGCTGCGTCGCCTACGAAATGCTCACCGGCGACCCGCCGTTCACCGGCTCGACCGCCCAGGCCATCGTCGCCCGGATGCTGACCGAGACGCCGCGCCGGTTGACGACGCAGCGGCACACCATCCCGTCACACCTCGACGCGGCGGTGCTGACCGCACTGGAAAAGCTGCCGGCGGATCGCTTCGAGAGTGCCAAGGCCTTTGCGGACGCGCTGGGCGGACAGGCGGCCAGGCGGACCGGCGGACAGAATCAAGCTGGATTGCGATCTACCCGTCCGTCTGTCCGCCTGACCATCCTCGTCGCCTTGGCGGCGACGACCGCCCTGGCCGCCTGGGGCTGGCTGCGGCCGGCTCCGGTGGCCGAGACCAGTCGGCAGCGGGTGACGCTGTGGCGCCACCCGCTGGGGCAGTTCCTCGCCCCGGGAGTGGTGTTCGAGGGCACCCAGGCCGCGATCGCGCCCGACGGCTCCAGTATCGTCTATTGTGACAACGTGAGTGATTCGGCCCGGCTGATGTTGAAGGTCCGGAACGAGGCCGACGCCCGGCCGATGACCGGCACGGAGGGAGGGGTGTCTCCGTTCTTCTCGCCCGATGGCCGGTGGGTCGGGTTTGTCACCCTCAATGGCCGTCTGAGAAAGGTCCCGATCGAGGGCGGAGGTGCCATCACGATCGCCGACGAAGTGAATACCAGCTACCTGTCCGCCGCCTGGCTGGACGACGGGACCATCGTCTACATGGGCGCGACCGCCGACCTCCGCCGGGCCTCCTCCGATGGCGGCACCAGCCGGCCGGTGCAGGCTTCTCAGCAGTTACGGCGGGTCAATCTCGGCGCGTTCTGGCCGTTGCCGGGAAGCCGGGGGTTCCTTTACACCAAGTGCCCCGGCAACTGCGCCGTCGAATCCGCCATCTACGTTTTTGATTTCGCTGCGGACAGTGGCCGATTGCTGGTTCCCAGTGCCGCCGGGGCGTGGTACTCACCGACCGGGCAGCTCCTCTACACCGACCGGGCCGGCGGGCTATACGCCGCGGGGTTCGACCCGAAACGGCTGGTACTCACCTCCGGCGCAGTGCCGGTGATCGAGGACGTGGCGCCGGCCAGCTTCACCATGTCCGCCTCTGGCAGCGCGCTCTACTCGATCAAGGCCGGCAGCGCACCGTCCCAACTGGTGTGGGTGTCGCGCGACGGACGGGTGGAGCCGGTCGATTCGAGCTGGAGAGCGGACTTCCAGTACCCGGCACTGTCGCCGGATGGCAAGGCGTTGGCGGTGAGCGTGCGCGATGGGTCGACCCAGATCTGGATCCGGCGCTCCGACGGCACCCGGCAGAAGCTCACCGACAGCGGTTCGGTCAACTGGCGCCCCTCCTGGGCGCCCGATGGCCGGTCGATCCTCTTTCTCTCCAATCGGCGCGGCGGCGGGAACCAGGACGACTACGATGCCTACCAGGTTCCCATCAATGGCAGTGCGCCGGCCCGGCTGCTCCTGCATCACACCTTCGGGCTCTGGGAGGTGGAGGCCTCGCGGGATGGGCAATGGCTGGTGGTCAGGTCCGACGAGGCGGAGGGCAAGTCCCGCCTTCGCGGGCGGCGGCTCCAGGGCGACACGACCTTGGTGCCGCTGGTGGTCGACAAGGGCCTCGCGGACTATGTCGCCCTCTCGCCTGACGGACACTGGCTCGCCTACGGCTCGGATCCGACGGGGCGGAAGGAGATCTACGTCACCCCCTTTCCGGGCGTGACCTCGACCCATCTGGTCTCGCGGGACGGGGGCACGGAGCCGCGCTGGGCCCACAGCGGCCGGGAGCTCTTCTTCAGGAACGGCATCCAACTGATGGCGGTCCAGGTCACCCCCGGGCCGACATTCGTAGCCGGCACTCCCCGGCCGCTGTTCTCCCTATCAGGATTCCGGGAGGCCAGAAACCGGCAGCAGTATGACGTGAGTCCCGATGACCGGCGCTTCGTGATGATCCGTGAATTCTCAGGCGATGCCTCCGGCAACGTGGTCTATGTCGAGAACTGGCTCGCGGAGCTCGAGGCGAAGGTGAGGGCCAAACATTGAGCACGGATCCCGAGCGCCTCAGCGCCGCCCTCGCCGACCGCTACCGCATCGAGCGCGAGCTCGGCCAAGGCGGGATGGCCACCGTGTACCTGGCCGATGATGTCCGGCACCGCCGCAAGGTGGCGCTCAAGGTCCTCCGCCCCGAGCTGGCCGCCGTCATCGGCGCCGACCGATTCCTCAAGGAAATCGAGACCACCGCCAACCTGCAGCATCCCCACATCCTCGGTCTCATCGACAGCGGAGAGAGCGGCGGCCTCCTCTGGTACGTGATGCCCTACGTGGATGGGGAGTCCCTCCGCGACCGGCTCCGACGCGAGAAGCAGCTGGGGGTGGAGGACGCGGTCGAGATCGCCCGCGCGGTGGCCAATGCGCTCGACTACGCCCACCGCCATGGGGTAATCCATCGCGACATCAAGCCGGAAAACATTCTGCTGCACGACGGCCAGGCCCTGGTGGCCGACTTCGGCATCTCGCTCGCCGTCTCCTCGGCCGGGGCCACCCGGATGACCGAAACCGGAATGAGTCTCGGCACCCCGCAATACATGAGCCCAGAGCAGGCGATGGGCGACCGCGCGCTCGATGCGCGGAGCGACATCTACTCGCTCGGCGCCATGCTGTACGAGATGCTGGCCGGCGATCCACCCTACACCGGGAGCACCGCGCAGGCGATTGTCGCGAAGGTCATCACCGAAGCCCCCACGCTAATCACCCTGCGCCGGGACACAGTGCCGTCCTTCGTGGCGGCGGCGATTCACCGGGCACTCGCGAAGCTGCCCGCCGACCGGTTCCACTCGGCCGCCGAGTTCGCCGACGCGCTGGTCGGAAAGGGAGCGGTGACGGCGCTACCGCTGACGCGGGGGGCGCCCGCCGGCGCGCTGGTGGCGTCGCGAACCTCATACCGGTTGGTGTCAACGGCCGCGGCTATTGCCGCCCTCGCGGTCGGGTTGGGTTGGTGGCTCCGAGGGACGCGCACGCCGACGGTGGCCCTGCCCCCGGTCCGGTTCGCGCTCGCCATGGCCAAACCGGGCGGCGACTACTACCTCGCCATTTCTCCCGACGGGCGGACGGTCGTCCAGGCCATTCGGGACAGCAGCGGCGGGTCACGGCTCTACGCCCGGGAGTTGGGATCCCCCGAAGTGCGTCCCATCCCGGGGACGGAGGACGCGAGAGTGACCGCGTTTTCACCCGATGGCCAGTGGCTGCTGGTGAGCAAGGCACCGAAGCTCTTCAAGATCCGACTGAGCGGCGGTCCGCCGGTGGAGGTGCTCGACAGCGCTGCCCGGGACGCCAGCTGGGGTCCCGATGATATGCTGGTGTTCCGCCGGACGGTCTCGGATGGTCTCTGGCGGGTGCCGATCGCCGGTGGCAATCCGGAGCGACTCACCACGCCGGACACGGCGCGCCAGGAGCTGGGCCACTGGGATCCGAAGGTGCTGCCGAGCGGCAAAGCGGTCCTCTTTACCGCCTACTCGACACCCACCAAGTCGAAGATCGAGGCCTATGAGTTCGCCAGCAAGCGCCTGGTGACGCTGGTCGAGGGCGGCGCCATCGGCGGCCGCTACGCAGCCAGCGGGCACCTGCTGTACTGGAAGAAGGGGACCCTCTTCGCCATTGGATTCGATCCCGACCGCCTCGAGGTCCACGGCGCCGCGATTCCGGTGGTGGAGGACGTGGCGGGAGTGTTGACCAACGGAGACGCCTCCTATGCCGTGGCGCCTAACGGTACGCTGGTGTACCTGCGCGACTCGGAGTGGACCCGGGCGACGCGGGTCATGTGGGCGGACCGGACGGGGCGCGAGACCCCGGCCCCGATGGCGCCCGGCCGATACCGGGAAGCGGTGCTCTCTCCCGACGGGCGCTCCATTGCCCTGGTGGTGGCAAACCCCAATGAGAATATCTGGCTCTACAACCTGGCGAGGGGGACCACGACCCCGCTCACCAACACCGACGCCGTCGCCTTCAGGCCGGTCTGGTCGCCGGACGGCGCCACCATTTTCTACACCAACGAAACCCCTTCGTACGACATTTACCGGATTGCCACCGACGGTGGATCCCTGCCCAAGGCGGTGATCTCGAACCCCAACGACAAGTTCCCCGCGTCAGTGTCGCCCGACGGCCGCACCCTCCTCTTCATCGAGCAGCCGCCCGGGAGACTGATGCTGCTGCCCCTCGATGGAAGTGGTGCCACCCGGCCTTTCACGGAGTCCCCCTTGGGAGAGGCCAGTGGATCGTTCTCCCCCGACGGGAAGTGGGTCGCCTATAGCGCCGAAGTCGGCGGCGGGCGGCGGCCGGAGGTGTTCGTGCGTCCGCTGGCCGGAGGGGCCCGGAAGCAGCTCTCGGTTGACGGCGGATCCTCTCCCGTCTGGACCCGCGGCGGAAAGGAAATCATCTACAACGTCGGGGACTCGATCATGACGGTGTCGCTGGATCCAGCCGCGGGAACGGCCGGCACGCCCGCCCTTCTCTTCTGGAAGCAGGGCCTGACTTGGTACAATGTCGCCCCGGACGGGAACCGGTTCCTGCTGGTGGAGCCGGTGGAGCGGCCGGGCGCGCTGCCGCTGATGGTGGTGCTCAACTGGTTCACGGAGTTGCGGGAAAAGATGCAGGCCAAGTGAGCGACGCCGCGACCCGGTTGCGCGAGGCCCTTTCCGACCGCTACCACAAAGAACGGGGAAGAGGGAACCGGGAACGGGGCAGGCGCTGAGCGCGGGAAGGCAACTCGGAACTCGGAACTCGGAACTCGGGACTCGGAACTCGGAACTCGGAACTCGGAACTCGGGACTGGACAACCATCTGCCCCCTCCTATTGACCGTCTGACTGCCGCCCTCGCCGACCGCTACCGCATCGAGCGGGAGTTGGGCCAGGGCGGCATGGCCACGGTGTACCTCACGCACAACGTGCGGCACGAACGCAAGTGGCGCTCAAGGTCCTCCGCCCCGAATCCGGGCGAAGCCGTGCTCCAGGAGACTACGAATCGAACGCCAGGATCAGGGTCCGCGCGCAGGGGAAGAACAGCAGCAGCATCCCCACCGCCCCGATCGGGGAGCAATCCCGGTGCGAGTTCGACTCTCGCCTCGGGCACTGACTCATCGGCGGTCGTCACACTCACATCCTTACGCGTTCCATCCTCGGATCATACAGCGGCCCAAGGTGGAGGGTACATGGTACCCGGACGGTGGCGACCTCGAGCTCAAACTGGCCACCCAACAGGTACTCGCGGTCGACGCCGGCCTTATCGCGGACATAGCCATAACCGATGGCCTTCCCAACGGTATAGCCGTAGCCACCACTGGTCAGCCAGCCGACGCGCACCCCATTGCGAAAGATCGTTTCCCGGCCGAGCAGGACGATGTCAGGGTCGTCCACAGCAAACGCGCACAGCACTTTGGCAGGCGGCCGTCCGTGCCGGGCTTCAAGCGCCTCGCGGCCCTGAAAGGGGAGGCTCTTTGAGAGCTTGACGGCCCAGCCCAGGCCGGCTTCGAAGGGGGTATGGTCGGGGCCGATGTCGGCACCCCAGGCGCGATAGCCCTTTTCGAGGCGCAAGCTTTCGATCGCCCGGTAGCCGGCGTTGGCGATGCCGACGTCGGCGCCGGCGGCCATCACCGCTTCATAGACGTTCACCGCGAACTCGGTGGGGATGTGCAGCTCCCAACCAAGCTCGCCGACATAGGTCACCCGCAGCGCCCGGGCCGGCGCGCCGGCCGCGCCGATCTCACGCACCGTGCCGAACGGAAACCCCTCGTTGGACACATCGTCACCCGTGATCCGCGCCAGCACGTCACGAGCACGCGGACCCATCAGACTGAGCACCGCATATCCGGAAGTCACGTCGACCAGGCCGGCGTCGAGGCCTTCAGGAATGTTGCGGGCGATCCAGGCGAAGTCATGGGTCGCGAAGCCGGTGCCGGTGACGATATAGTACTGGTCGCGTGCCAGGCGGGCCACGGTCAGGTCACACTCGATGCCGCCGCGCGGGTTCAGCATCTGGGTATACACCAGAGTACCGACCGGCTTGGCGACATCGTTGGCGCAGATCCACTGCAGCGCCGCCTCGGCATCACGGCCATGCATCACGAATTTCGAGAACGATGTTTGATCAAACACGGCGACCCGCTCCCGGGTTGCCTGATGCTCGCGGCTGACGGCGGCGAACCAGTTCGGCCGACCAAACGTGTACCGGTCCTTCGGCTCCTCACCGGGGCCGGCGAACCAGTTCGGGCGCTCCCATCCCAATTTCTCGCCGAAACATGCGCCCTGACGCTGCAGATGCTCATACAGCGGGGAACGGCGGCACGGCCGGCCGCTTTCGTGCTCTTCGCTGGGCCAGGCGATGGTGTAGTGCTTGCCGTACATCTCCAGCGTGCGCTTCCGGATCCAGGATTCATCAAAATGCGGGCGCCCGAAGCGGCGGATATCCACCGGCCACATGTCGAACGGCGGCTCGCCCTTGACCACCCACTCCGCCAGCACCATGCCGGCCCCCCCGGCGGCCGCGATGCCGAAGGCGTTGAACCCTGCACCAACAAAGAAGTTCTTCAGCTCTGGCGCTTCGCCGAGGATGAAGTTCCCGTCCGGCGTAAAGCTCTCGGGGCCGTTGATCAACTCCTTGACTCCGGCCGTCTCCAGGGCCGGCACTCGCGCCAGCGCCAGTACCATCAGCTGCTCGAAATGGTCAAAGTCCTGCGGTAGTGTCTTGTAGTTGAAGTCCTTCGGGAAGCCGCCGACCGCCCAAGGCACCGGGTTCGGCTCATAGCCCCCCATGATCAGGCCGCCAACCTCCTCCTTGTAGTAGGTCAGGCGATCAGGATCGCGGAGCGTCGGGAGGTTGCGCGCCACACCGGGGATCGGCTCGGTGACCATGTACTGGTGCTCTACCGAGACCAGCGGCACATTCACCCCAGCCATGCGGCCAACCTCACGCGCCCATTGGCCGGCACAGTTCACCACCACTGCGCAGTGGATGCGCCCCTGGCTGGTGAGCACGGCCCTGATCTTCCCCTCGGTGACATCGATGCCGGTCACGTCGGCGCCCGCGACGATGCGAACACCCTGCATCCGAGCGCCCTTGGCGAGCGATTGGGTGATGTCGCTGGGATTGACCTGGCCATCGGTCGGCAAGAACGCGGCGCCGATCACATCGGACACGTCCATCAACGGCCACAAATCCTGCGCCTGCGTCGGCGTCAGCAACTGCATCTCCAAGCCAAACGACCGCGCGGTCGTGGCCTGTCGCCTGACCTCGATCCAGCGGGCTTCAGTGCAGGCCAGGCGCAGGCCGCCATTCATCTTCCAACCGGTAGCCAGGCCGGTTTCCTGTTCCAGCGTGTTATAGAGATTGACCGAGTATCCAAGCAGCTGGGTGATATTGGCACTGGTGCGCAACTGTCCGACCAGTCCCGCCGCATGGAACGTACTGCCGGACGTCAGCTGGTGGCGTTCGACCAGCACGACATCGGTCCAGCCCAGCTTGCCCAGATGGTAGGCCGTCGAACAGCCCATGATCCCGCCACCAATAATGACCACGCGAGCCTGGCGTGGGAGCTCATTCATACTCGAACCGTTGCGTCATGGAGTCCGGCCGCATCGCGGGGATCGGTGGCGCTTGCGCCCAACCCGGGGAATGACCGGCGGCGTAGTCCACCTCGAACTCGAACGAGGAGGAGACCGACTGGACTACACCCCACATCGCCTCGCGGAAATCGGAGATGACACGCATCAGCCGCAGGCTGGCAAAACGGCCGCGGGTGCCAGGAGCGCCGCGCGGAGGTGGCGGCGGCGTGGGGCCAGGCGGGGCAAGGGGGACACGCGGCCCAAGATAACCTCGTCCCCTGGCCATGCGGAATACAGAATAGGAATTTCCTTCGCCCCCCCAGTGTCCGGCGCGCGCGCGCGCGGTGTCCACTCGGCCCCCCGGCCGACGACCCAGCCGCGGAGATCGCTCTTACTCTCCACTCCTCCAGCGCGCATCTTTGGGGTCGATGAACGACGCCTCCGGGAACGCACCGCTGCCCTGGACGGCCTGGAAAAAGGCCGTGAACTAGATGCCCGCGATCTTCGATCACCTCCGCACCGCTCTGGCCGACCGCTACCGCCTCGAGCGGGAGCTGGGCGCGGGAGGCATGGCCACGGTCTACCTCGCGCACGACTTAAAGCACGATCGCCAGGTCGCGGTGAAGGTGCTGCGCCCGGAGCTGGCCGCTGTGATCGGCGCCGAGCGGTTCCTGGCCGAGATCAAGACCACGGCGGCGCTACAGCATCCGCACATTCTGCCGCTGTTTGACAGCGGGCAGGCGGGCGGGCGGGCAGGCCGGCAGGAGTTCCTGTTTTATGTGATGCCCTACATCGAAGGCGAGTCGCTCCGGGATCGGTTGAACCGCGAGAAGCAACTCCCCATC
>JBGPJS010000145.1:0-8595 GCA_041485505.1 Gemmatimonadota bacterium
CCTGAATCCTCAGTGATCGGTGATCAACATCCCCCCCTGGCCATCGCTGAGCACACCGATTCCGGTATTTGAATTGTTGTAGCTCCAGGCCCCACCGCCGTAGTTCTCGCCGACGCCTGCCCCGGGGCCGCGGGTGATGCTCGCCTGCTGGGCCGCAATCGCTCGGAGATTGAAGAGTGCCGGACCACCCTCGTAGCCCGCGTAGCCCTGTCCGTCCACCCAGTACCGCCCCGGGAGAATCGGGCCCACCAGGCGCTGCAATCCCTGGACATCCGACTGGGGCAGCTCCCGTCCGTTGATGAAAATGCTGGTGTTGCCTTTGGATGCGTCCGCCCGCAGCCGACCGCCAATGGGGAGACCGGGCAGGGTGAAGCCGAGGGTGGGTCCGCTCTCCAGCCCCCAGGCGCCCGAGACCGCGTCGTACCAGTAGCGTCCATCAGGGACCTTGGTCTGGAACTGCTGTTCCAGCATCCCAAGGGTGTCATCCGGGACCCGAGCCTGGTTGATCACCACACTGCGCTTGGCCTTGGCCTGAGCGGACGCAGCATGGTCCGTCATGAGTCCTCCGGTGATGGCGAACCCTGCGACGAGGGGGATCACGATACGATGAACGGACTTCTTGGAGAGCATGGGTCGGGTCCTCCCTTGTGTTGGGCGCGGTGCTTCCCCGCACCGTGACCGTCGTGCTGTCGGGGACGGCATAGACGATGCGATCGGTGGTGATGTCGAGGTTCGTCCCGGCGACCTGAGGCGCGGGCTGGAACGAATCCCCGCAGGCGAGCGCGGCGAGAATTGCCAGGGAGAGGTGAACGGGGCCACGAGTCTGAAATACCTATTTGGTTTGGTGGGCGCAAGAGAGGATTCAGGATTCAGGAGTCAGGAGTCAGGATTCAGGAGGCAGGAGTAAGGATTCAGGATCCAGGCGTCGGGGATCCTGACCCCACCGCCTGACTCCCGAATCCTGAATCCTGAATCCTGAATCCTCACTGCCTCACTTGGGCGGGTTCCCCGGAGGAAACCCTCACACCGCCGAGGTAGGCGGCGATCGCCCCGATCTCGGATTGATCCAGCTCGAGTTGGGGCATCTCTTGGCCCTTGCTGCTCGCCGCGGTGCGGAGGCTGGCCGGATCGGCGAGTTTCTGCCTGACGTATTCCCCGGGAAAAGCCCGCCCAGTCAGCTCCGGTCCCACCGAGACGATCCGATTCCACTCGGCGAACTCGGGGATGTCCCCATTGATATGACAGGTCGCGCACCCCTTGGCCACAAACAGCTGCCGACCCCGATCCACCGGCAACAGCGGCTTCCGAGTTTCGCCCTTCTCGGTCACCGGCAGCGGCAGGAGCGCGAGATCGCCGTAGTTGGAGCCGCCGAAACCGGTCTGGATAGTGAGGTAGGCCGGCCCGACGCCGGGTGCGGCAAAGGTGGCTGTATACGATCCCGGCTGGGAGAGAGGTTCGGCTTCCACGGCGGTCTCCAGCTGTCCCCCCTGCCGAGAATTCGCGATCCTGAGCTTGGGACGAAGCGATGAGAGCAGGGTATGCCCGTGCTGGCGTACCGAGAAGATCAGGGTGTACGACTTGCCTGCCTCCAGATACTCCGGCAGCTGGTGGACCGTAGTGACGATCCAGCCACCCGCTGACCTAAAGCTCATGGTACAGAGGGCGAGCAGGACCCCGAGTAGTCTCTTCTTCCCTGGCATGGGTGGTCTCCTCCGGTGAGCGGGGAACTCTGGGTACTCGCTTCCGGTCTCTGAGACGCCACCGGTGCCGGAGGGGTTTGAACCAGGATTCAGGATTCGGGGTTCAGGATTCAGGACCAGAAATTGGGAAGACTCCTGACTCCTGACTCCTGACTCCTGAATCCTGACTCCTGAATCCTGACTCCTGACTCCTAGTTCCTGACTCCCACCTCAGGGCGTCGGCACGTACGGCTCCGCCAGCACCGAGTCCGGATTGGGCCGGGGATTGAGCAGGTCCTCCGCCTCCTGCCGAGTGTAGATCTCCGGCAACAGGCCGGCCAGGGTTCGGTCGATCTCCTCCAGGGTCACGTCGGTGGCGTGCGGATCCTGCGGGAGAATCCGCCAGGGTGGCGGCTCGTCCCAGTGATATTCGTCGAGGACCAGCACCGGGGTTCCGTCCGCGACGATCTCCTTCCCCCCTTTGGAGAGCACCCAGGCATTGGTCCAGTCGTAGATCCACTGGGCGTCGTCGATCATCAGCCGGGCGCAGGCATGACTGGCGGGGAACCCCGGCAGCTCATAGAGGTGGAAGGCGACCCCACGGCGGTTGTCAAAATTGCTGTACCACTTGAGCACCCAGGTGGAGTCGTCCGTGCTGTGGGCTTCCTTCGATTTCCAGTTGGTGAAGAAGAGCCCGGTCGGGGTCGGTGTGCTTCGCTTGCCGGTGCTGGTAGGTCCCCACCGCACCAACAGGCCGGCCTCGTAGGCAGCGAAGGCCTGCACTCGCTGGGACACCAGCACCATTTTGGGGACGGCCCGGAGGCGCTCGATCCGCGGCGGGAACGGCGAGAGGGCCATGGGGTCCGACAGATCGTTCGGCACGATGAGCGCTTCCCCGGTGCGCACGTGCTTGAGGTCGACCCGATTGATCTTGAGGAGCCAGTCGAACTGCCCGGGCCGCAGGCCCCGCACCAGGTCGGTGAAGTTCCGGGCGCTGTCGATTTCGACCTTCTTGTAGTGGAGTCCGGGCGCCGGCGCGGTCGTGTCCTGGCGAACGGTATCGGCCAGGATGGGAGAGAGAATCGGTATGGGTGTATCCGCCGGTGGGGATGACGAGGGCGGGGACACCGGCTTCTCCCCCCTGCAGGCGGAGAGGAAAGTCACGGCGAGCGCGACGCGGGCGATGATGTTCAGCAGGACGGGCCGGTTGGGGTACGCGATTGGCCCGGGAATGTAATGTTATCTCCGAATTCTCTCCAGAACGGTCGGCAGATAGCCGGCCAGCGTGGTCTCCACTTCCTCGATGCCGACGGTTGTCGCTCCGGGATTCTCGGCCAACTCCAGCCATGGCGCCCGCCGTCCGTAGTCATACTCCCCCATGATCACCACCGGGGTTCCGTAGACGGTCGGCGTCCGCACCACCTGGCGGGTCGGTACCTCCCACTGTTCCGCCCAGTCATAGATCCAGTGCGCGTCCTCTTCCAGCAGGCGGACACAGCCGTGGCTGGCCGGTCGGCCGGGCAGGTCGTATTCGTGGAACGCCACCCCTTTAACCGCCATGATATTGAAGTACCAGTTCAGGACCCAGGTGGAGTCCTCGGTGCTGATTGCCTGCTTCGACCTCCAGTTGGTGAAGAACAGCCCGGTGTCGGTGGGGGTTTCCTGCTTTCCGGTGCTGGTGGGTCCCCAGCGGACCAGAGTGCCGTTCTCATAAGCCCCGAACGCCTGCACCCTCCGGGACACCACGATGAATTTCGGGACCGAGTCGAGAGATGGGAGACGGGCGGGGAAGGGAGCATAACTCAGCTCCTCCCCGATCGAGTCCGGCACGATGAGGTTTCCGCGCCGCGCGTGGGAGATGTCAATGCGGTTGAGCTTGAGCACCGTTAACAACTCGGCGGAGTCCAGCGCGCCGAGCCGGCCGAATCCGGCCGCGGGCACCATCCGAAAGCTCTCGGAGGAAGAGAAGCTCCGCGCGGCTGACTTTCCCGCGCCCGCGAACAGCGTGTTCCCTACGTTGGAGCGCAGCAAGACTGGCTCGCCCGGTCCTGGAGTGTGATCTTTGCTGTAGTGCCAGCCCACCAACAGCAGGACGCCACACAACAGTCCCAACTCTTTGAGCGGTGACAGCCTCCGTAGAGCCTTCGATTCCGGGTGTTCGGACCAGCCGTTCATCGGGTTCCCACAGCTCGGTGTCAGATACTGAACAACGAGCCATCCGCCCGAGTTCCAGGGAGTTACCCTGAGTGGCGGTTCCAGACCGGGTGCCGGCCTGGATGGCTCGTTGCTGATTCATGTTCAGCTGTGGAACCTTATGGGCAACTCCTATTCCAGCTTCGCCTCCAATACGAATGTGACATTGCCCTTCAGCGCGTTGCTCACCGGGCAGCCGTTCTTCGCCTCCTCCGCCGCTTTGGCAAACCCCTCCTGATTGATGCCGTTCACCTTGCCCCGCACCTCGAGCCTCATGGTGGTGATCTTCGGCCCGCCGCCGACCATGTCGATGGTACACGAAGCCTTGGTGCTGATCCGCGTGGCCGGGGTGCCGGCCTTCTCCAGTCCCGCCGAGAGCGCCATGCTGAGGCAGGCGGCGTGGGCGGCGGCGATCAGCTCCTCGGGGTTGGTGCCCTTGGCGCCTTCGAAGCGGGTTGGGAAGGAGTAGGGGCCCTGGAACGCGCCGGAGCCGGCTTGAAAGGTTCCTTTGCCGGTCTTGAGGCCACCTTCCCAGGTGGCGGATGCGGTACTGGTTGTCATGTTGAGCTCCTCTTGGAGTTCCGAGTTCCGAGTTCCGAGTTCCGAGTGCCGAGTGCCGAGTCTTGCGTTCCGAGTTTCGAGTCCCAGGTTCCGAGTTCCATGTTCTGCGAGCCTCCCGGGACGCTATACCCGGACTTGGGAATTCGCCACCCGCAGCATCGACTCGGAACCCGGAACCCGGAACTCAGAACTCATGGTCCCACCTGATGCTCCCCCGTACTCACCTTCACGTGCTCCGGGGTGGTGTCGATGTTGAACCAACGGGCCAGGAGCCGGAGCACCGCCAGCCGCCCGTCGTCCATGATTTCGTAAATCGTCGGAATCACCAGCAGCGTGAGCAGTGTCGAGGTGACGGTGCCACCGATCACGGCCCGCCCCAGCGGCGCCCGGAAATCGGCCCCTTCGCCGAACCCCAACGCCACCGGGATCATGCCGGCGATGAGCGCGACGGTGGTCATGAGAATCGGCCGGAGTCGGATGGCGCCGGCCTGGATCAGGGCCTCTCGGCGGTCCATCCCCTTCTCCTGGGCCCACTGGGCAAAGTCGATCAGCAGGATTGCGTTCTTCGCGACGATTCCCATCAACAGGATCACCCCGATCAGGCTCATGATGTTCAGGGTGGAGCCGGTCACCAGCAAGGCCAGCACCACGCCGATGAGCGAGAGCGGCAGCGAGAACAGGATGGCGAGCGGAGTGAGAAAGGAGCCGAACTGCATCACCAGGATGAGGTACATGAGCAGCACCGCCACGCCCAGCGCGGTGAAGATCCGGGTGAAGACCTCCTTTTGGTCCCGACCCTCGCCGCCCTGGGTGATCTGGTAGCCCGGCGGCAGATGCAAACGTCCGATCCGGGCGTTGATCTCCGAGCTCACTTCGTTGAGGGAGCGGCCCTCGGTGTTGGCCTGGATGGTGATCACCTTGGTGCGGTCGAGGTGATCGATCTGTGCCGGCCCGACCCCTTGTTTGATCGTGGCGATCTGGCTCAAGGGCAGCGTGGCGACCGCGCCGGTGGGACCCGGGATGACCAGCGGCAGGCGCTCCAGATCCGCGATCCGCTCCCGGGCCTCAGGGGCCAGCCGTACCGTCACGTCCCGGGTCTCGCCCGAAGGATCCACCCAGTCCCCGGCGTCGATGCCCGCAAAGGCGGGGCGCAGTGACTGCGCCACCTGTCCCGCGGTGACGCCGAGGGTGCCGGCGAGCCCCCGATTGAGCTGCACCTCCAGCTCCGGCTTCTGGCCGCGGGTGGAAAGCCCGACGTCCACGGCTCCGGGCACCTGCTGCGATTCCTTCATGGCCGAATCAGCCAGCTTCGCCAACACAAAGGCGTCGGGCCCCCGCATCTGAATCTGAATCTGCTTGATGGCTCCGCCGAAGCCACCGGTGAAGACCGAGATCTTGGCGCCGCCGATGCGCTTCATTTCCTGGCGGAGGAGGCGTCCCAGTCCGTCCTGACTGATGTGGCGCTTGGCTTTGGGGACCAGACGGACGTAGATCTGGGCTTGGTCCACCCCCGGAGTCTGCAGCGGGAGCGGAGTGCCGATCGTGGTGTAGGTGTACGCCACCTCGGGGTGGGTGCGGACGATGCGGGCCGCTTCCTGGGTCTTGAGCCTCGTGTATTCCAGGTTCGATCCCGGCGGGGACTCGATGGTCAGGTTGATCTCACTCCGGTCGCTGATGGGAATGAAGCCGGCGCCGACCTGGCCCCAGACCGGGACTCGGGGCACGATCGCCCACAGGCCCGCGGCTGCCACCAGAGTCCCCAGCAGCTTCACGCCCACCACCTGCAGCCGCCCCGATTCCGGAGCGAAGGGGTGCTGCAGCAGCCAGACAATAAAACCCAGGCCGGCGACCACGGCGCCCGCGGCGAGCACGCCACGGGCGGGAATGGTCAGTGCGCCCACGAAACTGGCGAGTGCGATACCTACCATCGCCAGCCGGTGGTCCAGCGCCCAGCCGATCAGCCGCTTGTACCGTTCCGCTATCCGGGCAAACCAGGCATTGAACCGATCCAGCACCCGGGTGATCCAGGACTTCTCATGCTCGGCCTGATGGGGATCGGTCCAATAGGCCGAGAGCATCGGATCGAGCGAGAAGCTCACAAACAGCGAAACCAGCACCGCGCAGGCGATGGTGAGGGCGAACGGCTTGAACCACTGTCCTGCGACCCCGTACATGAAGGCCACCGGAACGAACACCGCCACGATCGAGAAGGTGGTCGCGGCCACCGCAAGTCCGATCTCGTCGGTGCCCTCGCGGGAGGCCAGGAGGTGATCTTTGCCCATCCCGATGTGCCGCACGATGTTTTCCCGGACCACGATAGCGTCGTCGATCAGGATGCCGATGGCGAGCGAAAGCCCCATGAGCGACATGGTGTTGAGCGTGAACCCGAATACCCATACCGCGATGAACGAGGCCAGCACGCTGACCGGCAGCGCCAGACCGGTGATCACCGTCGAACGCCACGAGTTGAGGAAGAGGAAAACCACCAGCACAGTGAGCAGGGCCCCTTCAATCAGTGCTTCCTGGACGTTGCGTACCGCGTGAGAGACCCGCTCACCTGCGTCCTGGACGATCTCCAGTCGGGCCCCCGGCGGAAGCGCCTGCTGCAGCAGGGCGACGAGCTGGTGGATCTCCTTGCTCACCTGCGTCGTACTGTAACCCTTGGTCTTCTGGATGTTGATGCCGACCGCCTCCTTCCCGTTGAAGAGCGCCGCCGTCCGGGGCTCCTCGGTACCATCGAAGCAATCGGCTACCATGCCGAGACGGATGATCTTTCCACCTCGCTCGGAGACCACCAGGTTCGCAAACTCCTTGGGATCCTCCAGGCGTCCCCGCAGCCGGATGGTCCGTTCGTCCAGCGCGCCATTCAGCCGCCCGACCGGAGCGGCGAGGTTCTGGGCCTCGAGCGCCTGGACCACTTGGGCCACGCTGACGCCGGCCGCTTGCAGGTCTGCTGGGCGGAGCTGCACGGTGAGTTCGCGCTTCACTCCGCCGACCACACTCACCCGTGCCACGCCGGCGATCCCCCGAAGGTCGCGGACGATGCCGGGATCGGCGAGACGGGTGAGCACGGGAGTCGAGATCGTCGTCGAGGTCAGCGTAAGGGACATGACGGGCTGATCCCCCGGATCGATCCGGCTGAGCACCGGCTCCTTCATCTCGGTTGGCAGATCCGCCCGTTTGGTCGAGATGGCATCTCGGATGTCCTGGGAGGCCTGCTGGATGTCCTTCTCGAAGTCGAAGAAGACGATGAACTGGGCCAGCCCGTCAGTGGAGTTGGAAATGGTCTTGGCCCAGTCCACGCCGCTGATCGAGGAAAACGCTTCTTCGATCGGTTCCACGATCTCCCGCTCCACCACTTCGGGCGAGGCGCCGGGATAGGCGATCGATACCGTGATCACCGGCTGCTGGACATCGGGGAACTCGTCGGTCTGCACGTTGAGCAGGGCCGCAACACCGAACGCCACGAGCGCGACCATGGCGGTGATGGTGACGATGGGTTTCTTGATGGCGAAATCAGAGATGAACACGGTGTCCTCAGCGATGGTCCCGTAGGGGCGCGGCAGCGCCGCGCCCGTCTACTCGATACGTGTTGGCCCTTGGCGGGCGCGGCGTTGCCGCGCCCCTAAATTGTTATTATCCCACCACTCGCACCACGGTCCCCTCGCTCATTCCCTGCGCCGCCCCGGTGAGCACGGTGTCCCCGGCCGCCACGCCCTTTCGAATTTCCACCCGCTCAGCCAGTTCATCCCGCACTCCGAGCTCGACCGGCACCTTTTCCACTCTGGATGCCCGGAGCCGGAAGACCGCCGGGCTGGTGCCCCGGAAATCCACCGCCGGAATCGGCACCGAGACTGCGGTCCGGGTGTCGGTGGCCACCCGTCCCTGGGCAAAGAGCCCGGCCACCAGGGATCGCCCGGCGTTGGGAATGGTCACGTAGATGCGCACCTGCCGGGTTGCCGGGTCCACCGCCGGGTTGATCCGTTCGATCCGGCCGGAGAAGGCCTGGCCTTCATAACCGCTCACATCGAAATCCACCGGGGTCCCCACCTTGAGCGCAGAGATCCGCTCGGCCGGTACCGTCGCCTCGAGGCGCATGCTGGAGGGGTCAACCACGGTGAATAGAGCGCCGCCCGATTGCACCACATCTCCCGCACTCGCC
>JBGPJS010000146.1:0-8591 GCA_041485505.1 Gemmatimonadota bacterium
GCTCGAACTCGCTGGAGACGCTGAACACCCCGAGCTCGGTCGGAGCGAAATTGTGAGCGTAGACTGAGGTGGCAAGTCCGGTTTCGCGGAGCGCGCGATAGAGCCAGCTGCCGCGTCCCGAGGCAAGAACCGCGGCGGCCAGGTCCAGGGCCGAGGAGTCCGGATGCAAAGGGGGCACCGTCCGCCAGCCCAGGACGGCTTCGGCGTGGCTCACATCGCCGCGCAGAGTCCTGGCCCGCACCCCGGTCCGGGGTGGCTCCTGCGGGGAGGGATCGTGCGCGGCGGGAGCCGAGGCCCAGCCCTCGTAGGTCTGCCGTGCCTGGGTCAGGGCGTTGTCGGGATCGATGTCGCCCGAGATGGCGACGATGGTTCTCGAGGGGACGTAGCGCGACCGGTAGTAGCCCCACAGGTCGTCCCGGGTGAAACCGGCAAGGTCCTTCTCGTAGCCGATGCGCCAGCGGCGGATCCGGTGATGGTCGAACATGACCTCGTGGAGCGTCTCATGGGCGACGGCGGACGGATTGTCCAGCTTGCGCTTGGCTTCCTGAATGATGACTTGGAGCTCTCGCGCCAGCTCGTCCGGATCGATCGCCGAATGCATGAGGGCGTCGGCCTGGATGTCGAGCGCCGTGGCCAAGCCGCGGGCAGGGAGCACTGTGAAATACGACGTCTGATCGTACGTGGTGCTGGCGTTGAGGTAGCCGCCCGCCGCCTTGGTTTCCTTCGCGATCGTGCCCACGCCCCGCCGCGCGGTCCCCTTGAAGAACATGTGCTCCAGCACGTGGGAGATCCCGGCCCACCGGTCCGGCTCGTCGAAGAAGCCCGCCTTCACGTGGGTGACCACCGCGACGACCGGCGCCGAGTCGTCCCGCTGAACCAGCAGGGTCAGACCGTTGGGGAGGACTTCACGCCTGACGCCGTCGGTCCACCGGAGTGGCCTCAACCCGCCGCTCACGCGGGAGTCGCCAATGAAGGCCGATGAACGCGGATGGGACCTCCGAAGACTTTCACAGTGTGACGGGTATCGACATCCCGGAATGAATTGAACCAATCACCCCAACAAAAGCGCCCGTGAGAGACACGGGCGCGGCTGACGAGAATCTGATCCGCGTTCGTCCGCGTTCATCCGCGGCCCTTAGAGAATGATGCGCAAGACGCCCGCCTTGGCGCTCCCTCGGATGAAGGCCTCGGCATCGGTGACCGGGATGATGACACCAGTCTCGGTGGCGCCACGGCGGGCAAGATCGCTCATGAAATCGTCCAGCGTGGCATCGGACCATTCACGGTCCGCAGCCTTGATCTGGAGCAGGATCTCCTCCCAGGTTCCCCGGAAGGTCCGGCCCGAGAGTGTCGCGACCGCGTAGGTTTCCGCCGCGCCCGGCTTCTTCTGCATCCCGTGCAACTCGGTAAGCAGGGTTCCGAACAGCTCGAGCTGTCGCGGATCGCGGATGGTACCGTCCGGCTGCTGCGCCTCGACTTCGGCGAGGAGCATATCGAGCGCATCCGGAGCCCCCGATACTTCGCCCAGCCGCGCCAGCCAGGGCGCCAGTTCGGGATCATCGTCCTTAAGGCGGTAGACGGTCTTCTTCAGTTCAATGTAGCGCCAGAGCGCCAGCTCGTCGTAATGTTCTTCGGGCAGCGTGCGCTCGAGGTGGTGCAGCGCGGCCTCCGACTCGCCTCGGTCGTAGAGCAGGTTGGCCAGGTAAATCCGGGCCTCGTTGTAGTGCGGGTCGATCTGGAGCGCCCGCCGGAGCCAGTAGACCGAGCCGCTGTCATCACCCAGCCGATGAAGGGCATACCCGCTACAGGCCGCGGCATCTGGGGAATCGGGCTGCGCGTTCACCGCCAGTTCGAAGAACCGGTGGGCCCGGTGGAGCAAACCCTCGCGGAACAGCGCCCGTCCTACCTGCAGCATCAGGTCGGCGTCATCCTGGAAGCCCAGAGCCAGAATCTGGTCGAACGCGTCCAAGGCCGACTCGCGCGCCCCGACCTTGAGCAGCGTTTCGCCGACTCCAGCCAGCGCGTCCTCGTGATCGGAATCGAGCGCCAATGCGGACTCGAACGCGCGCCGAGCCCAAGCGAACTCTTCGCGCGCCAAGTGGGCGTACGCCGTCCCGACGTGCAATTCGACCGCGTTGGGATACAGGGAGAGACCTTCTCTGAGCACCGCTAGCGCTTCGTCGTAGCGGCCTTCGTTGTAAAGCTGGTGGGCTTGTTCGTCGTAGTCGTCGGAGTTGAGGAAGTGGTCCGACATTAAGGACGTCCTCCGGCGGCGGTTTTCGTAAGCTAGGACCATCAGGCGATTGGAGCAAGGGACTTCTTCGACTGGGGGTGCCTCCGACATAGCGGCCTGCGCACATAGCGCCGACCGTGAACGCACCGTCAACGCCTTGAGTGGGGCAGCTCGGCGCCAATTCCAACAGCAGTCGGCGAGTCGGTGGCTTGCGGTCAGAACTGCTTTTGCCGCCCAGATGGCAGTTGTTGGCGGCGGTGCGGAGCACAGGGATGCTCTGACGTTCCGGCTGGGAGACTACCTGGTTGACGGGTGGTCACGTAACAGTATGAGGCGTTAGTCTGAGCTGAACCGTTAGGGCGCTCCCTGGCCTATTGACGTTGTCATGTCCTCTCATATATTACCGACCAGTCAGTTATTAATAATCCATCGACCTGGACTCTCAAAGAGGTCCTATGTCGGACACTGCTCCTCCGAAGGACCACCCACCCCGCTGGCAGCGCCGCCCCGAGGCCCGACCCGAAGAGATTCTGGCTGCGGCGCTCGAGGTCTTCGGCGAACAGGGCTTTGCCCGCGCCAAGCTTGACGACATCGCGAAGCGTGCCGGTATCAGCAAAGGAACCCTCTATCTCTACTTCGATTCAAAGGAGAGCATTTTTCGCGAGATGGTGCGCGCCCGCATGGTGACCAGCGTTGCCGCCGGCGAGGAAATGCTCCGCACTCACCAGGGCAGCTACCGGGACCTGCTGGTGCGGCTGGCCAACAAGACCTGGGCCGTCGTCAACGATCCCCAGCGCGCCAAGATCATCCGTCTGGTGCATTCTGAGCTCGCCAGCTTCCCGGAGCTGGCCCAGTTCTACTTCGATGAAGTGATTGTCCGCAATCGTCGGGTGCTGGAGGCGGCGATCACCCGGGGGATCGAGGCGGGGGAGTTTCGTCCCGTGGATCCACAGTGCGTGGCGAGAGCCTTCCCGATTCTGCTGGTACACTCTGCCCAGTTCCAGTGCTTCTTCCATTCTTACGACTCCGCACCGCTTCCGGATGAGCGGATGTTCGCCGGAGTTCTCGATCTCATCCTGAATGGTGTGCTCGCTCCACTGGGCCCCGCCGAAACTCCGTGAAAACATGCGCCTGATCCTTCCGATCCTCTCGCTCAACCTGTTGGCAGCTGGGGCCCACGGTCAGTCGCCGGCTACCCTGCCTCAGGACCCGCTCACGCTGGGGCAGGCCATCAAGCTCGGCCGCGAGCACGGCATCAGCGCCGTCCTGGCCGGCCTCAACGAGAAGGTCGTCAATGCCCGGGTGGGCCAACGTCGGGCGGACCTCCTGCCGACCATCGCCGGGAGCGCCTCCTTTACCCGGCAGACCCTGAATCTCGACGAGTTCGGAATCCCCTTTGCGACCGGGACCACCCCGGCATTCAACCTGTACAATCTGCGCCTTCGGGCGGCCCAGACCCTGTTTGACGCCAGCGTGATCGCCCGGCTCCGGGCCGCTCGGGATACCGCCGTGGCCTCGGGGCTCGATGCTGAGGCCGTGGGCGAACTGGCGGGGGCCACCGCCGGCCTGGCCTACTTACGCGTGTTGAGCGCCCGGGAGACGGTAGGGGCCCGAGAATCCGACAGTACGATCGCGGCCACGCTTCTGGATCAGGCACGCAAACTGGTGGAGGCCGGCGTGAGTCCCGCGATCGACGCGACCCGCAGTGAGGTGAGCTTCGGCCAGGTACGGACCCAGCTCGAGGTCGCGCGGAACCTGCGCGATCGGGCCAACCTCGATCTCCTCCGCGCCCTTGATCTGCCTCCCAGCACCGCGTTGCAACTAGCCGATTCTCTCGGGCTGGGCCCGCTGGACATCCCCCTCTCCACCGACGCGGCCGTGGCCTTCGCCTTGGAACATCGCCCGGAGCTGGCCGCGGAACGGGCCCGGACCGAGGCCGCGATGCGCTCGCTCAGCGCCATCCGCTACGAGAACCTGCCGAGCGTCGGGCTCAACGGGGCTTACGTGGAGAGCGGACGTGAGACCGGGAGTCTCAACGGGACCTACAACGTGCAGCTCCTCGTCAGCGTGCCCATCCTGGACGGTTTCCGCCGCCAGACGCGGGCCCAGGAGCAGCGGGCCCGGGTAGAGGCGCAGCAGGTCCGGGAGCATGACCTTGCCAACCAGGTGGAGACCGACGTGCGCCAGGCGATTCTCGATCTCTCTTCGGCGGAGCAGCAGGTCACCATTGCCGAGGACCGGCTCCAACTCGCGGAGCAGGAGCTGGGGCAGGCCCAGGAGCGCTTCCGGGCCGGAGTGGCGGGCAGCATCGAAACCACCAACGCTCAGGGTTCCGTCATCGCCGCGCGCGACGCCCTGATTCAGGCCCGGGTGAGTTTCGGCACCGCGCGGGTGAATGCCTACCGCGCGCTCGGCGTCATCGATCAGCTGCACTGAACCTTAGAAGACAGAGACGTGACATGTCGACTCCAATCATGATGGACCGGCCGGCAGGCGATGGGGCCTCCCACGCATCCAAAGGCGCTCCGGCTACCGTGCCCGCCGCCCCGGTCGCCCGCCAACCGCGCCGGACTTCACTGCTCGTCGTGGTTGGAGTGGTACTGGCCGTGAGCGGGTGGGGAGTGAAGCGGTACCTCTACAGTCTCCATCACGTCACCTCCGACAACGCCCAGGTGGACGGCCACATCACCGCCATCGCGCCGAAGGTGCAGGCTTTCGTGAGCCGGGTGCTGGTGGACGACAACCAGCCAGTGCGCGCGGGGGACACCCTGATCGTGCTCGACGGGCGCGATTTCGACGCCAAGCTTCAGCAGGCAGACGCCGATTATCGCAATGCCCTCTCCCAGGCTGGTTCTCAAGGTCGCGCCGGACAGTTCACGGCCCTGCTGGAAGCCGCCGAGGCACAAGCGGCCTCCTCGTCGGCCGCGGTGGCGGCGGCCGAATCCAATCAGAAAAAAGCGGCGGCCGATCTCCAGCGGTACCTTGGCCTCGCCGACCAGCGCATCATCTCGGCCCAACAGCTCGACGCCGCCCAGGCGGCCTTCGATGCCGCGACCGCCAATCTCGATGCGGCCCACAAGCAGGCCTCGGCCGCCGCCAGTCAGGTGGCCGCCTCCGAGGCGGGGCTTCGGGGTGCGGACGCCAGACTGGCGGCCATGCGAGCGGCGGTGGAAAACGCCGGCCTCCAGGTGGGGTACACCGTAATCACCGCGCCGGTCTCTGGCGTCGTGGCCCGGCGCAACGCAGAGGTGGGTGCCCTGGTTCAGGTGGGCCAGACCCTGATGGCGATCGTGCCCGATCGGGACATTTGGGTCAAGGCCAATCTCAAGGAAACTCAGTTGACCGACCTGCGCCTGGGCGACCCCGTCTCATTCACGGTGGACGCCTATCCCGGTCGGACCTTCAATGGACATGTTGAGAGCGTCAGTCCCGCGACTGGGGCCACCTTCGCGATGCTCCCTCCCGACAACGCCACCGGCAACTTCACGAAGGTGGTTCAACGAGTGCCCGTGCGCATCGCGATTGACAGCCGGGGGGATCCCCAACACCCGCTCCGACCCGGCATGTCGGTCGACGTCGACATCAGCACCCACTGAGACCGGCATGGCCACCCTCGCCCTCCCGATCTCGTCCGCCCAGCTGACCCGGGATCAAGTCTACCATTACCGCTACCTCATCGCCTTTGCGGTAGTGTCGGCCAGCGTTCTCGAACTGGTGGACACCAGTATCGTGAACGTGGCGATCCCGCACATGATGGGGAACCTCGGCGCAACGCTGGATGAGATCGCTTGGGTCAGCACCGGCTACATCGTGGCCAACGTGATCGTGTTGCCGCTCACCAGCTGGCTTTCGGTGCGGTTTGGTCGGCGCAACTACTACACTGCCTCGATTTTCATTTTCACCACCGCCTCTTTCGTGGCGGGGAATGCGCACACCCTCGAGGAGCTGGTGGCCGCCCGGGTCGTCCAGGGGATCGGCGGCGGGGCCCTCATCTCCACGGCGCAGGCCATTCTCTTCGACGTTTTTCCTCTGCGGGAGCGCGGCAAGGCGATGGCGATCTTCGGCATGGGCGTAATGGTGGGGCCCACGCTGGGGCCCACGCTGGGGGGCTGGATTACCGATAACTACTCCTGGCCCTGGATTTTCTACATCAACATTCCGCTCGGCATCCTCGCGGGCATCCTGACTTGGCGTTACGTGCCGGAGCCCGAACACCTGGTGGATCAGGCCGACCATGTCGACTGGCTGGGCCTGGCGCTATTGATCATTGGGATCGGCGCCCTGCAGATCTTTCTTGAACGCGGGGAATCCAAGGCCTGGTTCGACTCGGCCGAGATTCGGACCGAGGCAGTAATCGCGGGGGTGGCGCTGGTCTGGTTCGTCTACCAGGAACTCACCACCAGGCACCCGATCGTGGATCTCCGGATCCTCAAGAACCGGCAGTTGGCCGCGGGGGTCGCCTTTGGCCTCACCTTGGGATTCGCGCTCTATGCCAGTGTCTTCGCGCTTCCGGTGTTCCTGCAGAGTCTGCTCGGGTACACCGCCTGGGACACCGGCAAGGTGATCCTGCCCGGCGCCGTCGCCGCCGCAATCACGATGGCCATGACCGGCCGGCTTGGCACCAGGATCGACGCGCGGGCCCTGATCACCACCGGTGTGGGACTGTTCCTGTGGTCGATGTGGCTGCACTACCACTTCACCCTCGACCTGGGCATGTCGGACACGCTGCTGCCGATGATTCTGCGAGGCGTGGGTCTGGGGCTGATCTTCGTACCCCTGACACAGGTCGCCGTGGCCGACCTCAGGCCCAACCAACTGGCCCAGGGGACCGGTCTCTTCAATCTGTCCCGACAACTGGGCGGGAGCTTTGGGATCGCGGTAACGGCGACCTTGCTGACCCGTTTCACCGAGCAGAGCCGGGATGCCCTGCTTCCTCACCTCACGGGCTCGGACCCCAGCGCCCGGGCCTGGCTGGCCAAGGTGACTCAGCGCATGATGGCCACCAGTGGATCACTAGCCGAGGCCCAAACCAAGGCGTATGCGCTGCTGGCCGGCACACTCCAGCGTCAAGCCAGCGTGATTGCGTTTGAAAAGGTCTTTCTCACCATGGGACTGACCTTCCTGATTACCCTGCCACTGCTGCTGCTCTTCCGGACCGGCCGCACGTCCGGCGGAGGTGGATCCGCGCACTGAGGCCCGTCGCACCCTAGCCCTCCTCGCCCTCGCGTCCTATTCTTCAATCCTCTGGACGATCTTCCAGGTCCGCTCGTTCCCAACCTCTCGAGTCGGTCACGAATCCCCGAGGGAGCCCTCATCATGACGTCTGTAGAGCTTCCCCAGCTGCACCGCCGCTTCGGCCAGACCGCCCGGCGCGACGCCTGGTGGGTGCAACCACTGGTGGTGTTCCTGGTCCTCTCCGGGTTTATCGTCTACGCCACCTGGGCCGCGCTGCAGAACGCCCACTACTGGCACGGTTCCCTCCTCTCGCCGCTCTACTCGCCGGAACTCTTCGGCGTGTCGCCCCACGCCCTCTTCGGGCCCCGGCCGCTGTGGTGGCCCACCTGGTTGCCGTTCTCACCCGCGTTTCTGATCCTGTGGGCCCCCGGCGGCTTCCGCCTGACATGCTATTACTACCGCGGCGCCTACTACAAGGCGTTCTGGGCCGACCCGCCGGCGTGCACGGTGGGTGAGCCGCGCCAGCATTACCGGGGGGAACACTCCTTCCCGCTCATCCTCCAGAACATCCACCGCTATTTCCTTCTCCTGGCGGTGATCGTACTCGGCTTTCTGTTCGCCGATGTGTACAAGACCCTCTGGTGGATCAACC
Organism: Gemmatimonadota bacterium; assembly: GCA_041485505.1. Taxonomy (GTDB): domain Bacteria; phylum Gemmatimonadota; class Gemmatimonadetes; order Gemmatimonadales; family GWC2-71-9; genus JBDUEA01. The sequence continues at coordinate 8,061 of JBGPJS010000146.1, forward strand.
AGACCACCGGTGAGGTGGATTTCGGGATGGGACTCGGAACCCTGGTCCTCGCGGGCAACCTGACCATGCTCACCGGATACACCTTCGGCTGTCATTCCATGCGACACGTGGTCGGGGGCATGGCAGACCGAATTTCCGGTTCCTCACTGCGCCGAGTGGCCTACGACTGCTCGAGCTGTCTTAACCGGCGCCATATGTTCTGGGCCTGGGGAAGTCTCTTCACGGTCGCCTTCAGTGACCTGTACGTCCGGTTGTGCTCGATGGGCATCTGGTCGGACTGGAGGATTTTCTGATGGCTGAGTACCAGACTGTGGAGCATGACGTCCTGATCATCGGGGCGGGCGGGGCCGGCTTGAGGGCCGCGATCGAGGCGGCGGCCTCGGGGGTGAAGGTGGGGATGGTGTGCAAGTCGCTGTTGGGAAAGGCGCACACCGTCATGGCCGAGGGGGGGGTAGCAGCCGCCTTGGGCAATGTGGACGACCGGGACAGCTGGGAGGTCCATTTCGCCGATACCATGCGCGGCGGGCAGTA